>JBJMQK010000101.1:0-7475 GCA_045802735.1 Anaeromyxobacteraceae bacterium
GGGCTGGCCGACGAGCGGCTCTCGCCCGAGGCCGCCGTCGCCCGGGCGGCGCGGGCGACGGGGCTCGCCGATCCCGTCGCGGAAGCCGCCGCCGACGTGGCGCGCGCGCTCGCGGGGCTCGGCGAGGCGGGGCTCCGGCGCGCGCCCGGCCAGGACCTCCAGCTCGAGTACCCGGTGGCGCTCGCGCGCGACGGGAACCTCGTCGCCGGGTACGTGGATCTCCTCGGCGTCACCGCCGGGCGGCTCGCGGTCGTGGACTTCAAGACCGATTCCCCGCCGCGCGGCGAGCTCGCCGCCTCGCACGGCGCGTACGTCGCGCAGGTGCGTTCGTATGCGCGCCTCGTCGAGGCGCTCGGCCTCGCGCCGGAGGGCAGCGTGGCGGCGGGCCTGCTCTTCACGGCGGAGGGGACGATCCGCTGGGTCGAGCGCGACGGCGCGAGGCATTGACCAGGTCTCCTCACCGCGCAAAGCACTCGAAGCTCGCAGCCGACCTGGGATCACCTGGCGGACGATAGCGGGGCCACCGCGGGTATTCGCAGACGGGCCGCATCCCGACGTCGGCGTGGGAGACCACGAGCCCCGCGGGCGGCCTGTCGCGCTCGACCCAGGCCTCGAGCGCGCCGAGCGGATCCCAGGAGACGGTCGCGGCTGCGCGACGAGCGGCCGGGCTCGCGAGCACGTGGCCCAGCCCGGGGATCGTGAAGAACCGGACGAAGCTCCTCACCTCGTCCGCGCCCAGGGCGGCGACGAGGCGCCGGTGGTACTCGGCGGTCGCCTCCCATGAGACGAGCCCGTCCGCGAGCCCGTGCATGAGGATGAGCTTGCCGCCGCGGCGCGCGAACGGACCGAGCGCCGTGCTGTTCACGTCCTGCCGCCCGAGCAGCTCGCGGACCCGGCCCTCGTGGACACCGGGGTGCTCGGGATCGAGCTCCAGCGAGTCGAACTGCGGGTCGCGGGTCACGAAGTGCTTCACCCACTGATCCCAGAAGACGGAACCGTACGGCATGCGGCCATACCTCGCATCGGCGGGGCCGCGCCTCATGAGGTCGTCCGACGGCTGGACCTCGTTCAGATCGAGCGCGCCGGTGAGGTCCGCTCCGGAGAAGACGTTGATCCCGGGGTAGCCTCGCTCACCGCTGCCCGTCTCGTAGGCGATCGACATGGGCGTGTTCATGACCGACAGCGCCGCCACGTGCGCCGCGGTCGCGCAACCCTTCGCAGCGCTCCCGTCCGCGCAGGCGACCGCGCGCGGGTCGAACCGGCAGCCGGCGACGTCGCTGACGATGCCGTCCTCGAGGCCATCGAGGCCATCGCAGGCCTTCAGCACCGCCGTCATCCAGAGCAGCTTCGTCTCGCCGTCGGGGTAGGCACCGGGCGCTCGGAGCGCGCGCGTGATCCGCCCGAGCTGGAGGTCGTGGCTCCCCGCGTTCCACGCCGGGTACTGGGAGATGGCGCCGTCGAAGTCTTCCGGCCAGCGCGTCACCGCCACGAGCGCCTCGCGCCCTCCCGTCGACGCTCCGACGAAGTAGGTCCGCGCCGGCGGCCTGCCGTAGCGCATCGCGATGACCTTCACCGCGACGTCCCTCGCCTTCTTCAGCGCGTCGCCGAGGTAGTTCCCGAGCGCCTCGTCGTTCCGCGCGAACGAGCCGTCCGCGCTCTTCAGGTCGCCGGCGGCGTGCCCGGAGTCGCTCGCGAACGTGGCGTACCCCTGGCCGAGCGGGACGGGCCTGTCCGTCGGGCCGTTGAAGTAGTTCCCCCTGCCGCCGTCTCCGTTGTTCGTCCACACGCCATCGTAGCCGCCACCGCCGACCATCAGCGCCTTCCCGTTCCAGCGCGCTGGCAGGTTGACGCGCAGCTCGATGGCCGGCGCGGCCGGGTCCACCGGGCGCACGGCGACCGTCACCCTGCACCACTCGCCGATCGCGGTCGCTCCGCTCCCCGAGGGCGGCACGACGTCGGCGGAGGTGACGGCCGCGCCGCGCGTCGGCAGGCCGATCGCGGCGGCTGGAATCACGCCTCCGCGGAGCTCGTGGCACTCGACCGGCCGCGCTGGCGTGGAGCGCGCTGCGTGCGAGCACGAGGCGACGAGCACGAGCAGCGTCGGCGCCCCGAGGCGCCGCACCCGGCGGAACGAGATGGGCATGAGCACCGTTACCACGCACCCGCGGTGCTGGACATCGATCTCGCGCCTGCCCTGCCGCCGCCACCGCCACGGGGTGGTATGTTGAGGCGGCATCTCCCAGGGCGTACGCCATGCTCAAGGCCACCATCGCACTCAGCGTGCTGTTCCTCATCGTCGTGGGTGGCCGCTACCTGTGGTCTCGCGGCTCCACGCCTGGACGCCTCCACGTGCCCGCGTCGGGCGGCATGCTCGTCCTGCGGCCGCCGAGACTTCAAGGAATCCTGCTGGGCTTCGGAGCGCTGCTGCCGGCCGTCGTGTTCGGTGCACTCGGCGTCAGGGCGTGGCTTTCGGGGGCCACCGGGATGGGCGGCCGGATCGCCGTCGTCGTGGCGACCGTCCTCACGCTCGGGCTCAGCGTCCATCAGTTCCTCTCCGCCTTCCGCCAGCGCATCGTCGTCCACCTGACGGGATTCCAGCGCGTCGGAGTCGCCACCCGGCGCGAGATGCGCTGGGACGACGTCGTGAGCGTCGCGTACAACCCATTTCACCGGTGGTTCTTTCTCACGAGCTCGACTGGAGCTCACGTCTGGATCTCGGAGGAGCTCGCCGGCATCGGCGATTTCGCCGCGGTCGCGCTGCGACGTCTGCCCCATCGCGCGCTCGACGGTGACCCCGACGCCCGGGAGGAACTCGAGGACCTCGCGGCTTCGGCGCGCAGCGGCGCGAGCCCGTGAGCCGCGACGGAGGCGCTCGACCTGGGCACACCGCCCGGGGCGTTGCGACCGCTCGCGCCGGCGGTGATGCAGGCGCCCATGCACCGCTCCCGCCTGTCCACGTTCGTCATCGATTGCCAGGTCCCCGACGTCGACGAGGCCGCCCGCTTCTGGGGCGCCGCGCTCGGGCGCGCCGTGAAGCCCGCCCCGGACCCCGCCGACACCTACCGCGACCTCGACTCGCGCGACGCCGAGGCGATGCTCCTCGTCCAGAAGGTCGATCACCCGAGCCGGATCCACCTCGACATCGAGAGCGACGACCTCGAGGCGGAGGTGAAGCGCCTCGAGGCGCTCGGCGCGCGCCGCGTCGGGTTCGTGAAGCGCTGGTGGGTGATGGAGGCGCCGACCGGGCAGCGCTTCTGCGTCGTGAACCCGCAGCGCGGGTCGCTCGACGGCAAGCCCGACGTGAACACCTGGGACGACGCGACGCCGGGCCGCTGACGGGCGACCCGGGCGCCGGCCCGCCTCGGCGTGTCCGCCGCGGGCCTACGCTCCCCGCATGGACGCCGCGCCGCTCCTCGCCCTCGCCCGCGCCCGCCGCCTCGCCCGGCGGGCGCGCGTCTTCTACCGGGACGCGGGCGGCGTCACGACGGAGCGCGAGGTCGACGTGCTCGGCCTCGCCTTCGGCGCCTCGGGCGGCGACGCGCGCTGGTACGCGTTCGTCCACTGTCACCTGCGCAGCGCGGTGCGGCTCCTGCGGCTCGACCGCGTCACCGCCGCGCACGGCACGCGCCGCCCGGCGCGCGCGCGCCCGCCGCGCGGCTTCGACCCGGCGTTCTTCGCCTCGGCGGCGTACCTCGACGCGGGTGCGCCCGTGGCGCACCTCGCCACCGTCCGCCTCGAGGGGCCGCTCGCGACCGCGGCGCCCGCGCTCTTCCCGTCCGCCCTCGCCGAGCGCGCCGGAGCCGCGCTGCTCTGCCACGTGCGCGCGAGCCGCCCCGCCGTGCTCGCCGCGCTGGTGGCGTCGCTCGGGAACGGCGCGGCGCTGCTCGGCCCGGCCGGCGACGGCGGGAGCGGCGGCGGCGCCGACCGGGCGGGTGCGGGCCGTACCCCGCGGACGTGGGACGGCGCGTGAAGGTCCGCCGCGCGCGCGACCGGCTACAGTGCGGGCCACATGCCGCCGCCCGACGAACGCGCCGCGGAGCGCCGCCTCGTGAAGCTCGCCGGCTGGTTCCTCGCCCACGGCCCCGCGACGACCGAGGAGGTCTACGCCGAGTTCAGCGCCTGGTACCAGGGCAGCGCCCAGGCGAAGGAGAAGATGTGGACGCGCGACAAGCGCGACCTGCAGCGGCTCGGCATCCCGCTGCGCTACGCCGAGGACGAGGGCGGCACCTACGCGCTCGAGCCGGGGAGCTTCTACCTGCCGCCGCTCTCGTTCGCGCCGGCGGAGGCCGCCGTGCTCACCACCGCGGCGCGCGCCGCGCTCGCCGACGCCGATCACCCACTGCGCGACGACCTCGAGGCGGCGCTGCGGAAGCTCCTCGTGGGCGCGGTGGGCCTGCCGCCGCGCGCGGCGTCGGTCGACCTCGAGCCGGAGTCGGCCGCGCCCGCGGAGCTGCGGAAGTGGCTCGCCGTCATCGCCGACGCGGTCGAGGATCGCAAGCTCCTCCACCTCCGCTACTGGGTGCCGGCGCGCGACGAGCTGACCGTCCGCGACGTCGAGCCCTACGGCTACGCCTGGCGCCGCGGCGAGTGGCTCCTCGTCGGCAAGGACCACCTCCGGAACGCGATCCGCGTCTTCTACCTGCGCCGCGTCCGCGCGCTCGGCCTCGCCAAGACGAAGAAGAAGGCGCCCCACTTCGCGGTCCCGGAGGCCTTCGACATCCGCGACTGGTCGCGCCAGGAGCCGTGGGAGTACTTCGCCCACCCGCCGCGCGAGGCGACGGTGCGCTTCACCGGATCGCTCGCCAAGATCGCGCCGAAGCTCCTCGCGCGGGCGAAGCTCACCACGGCGCCGGACAACGCGCGGCTGGCGCGCGTCGTCGTGCGGAACCTCGACGGCCTGGTGCGCCAGTGCCTGGCGTGGGGCCCGGAGGCGGCGGTGGTCGATCCGCCGGAGGCGCGCGAGCGCGCCCGCGCCATGCTCGCCGCGATCGCGGCGCCGGGGGAGGGTGCGCCATGAGCGACGGCTTCTTCGCGCGGACGCGGCGGCTCCTCGTCCTCATCCCGGCGGTGTGGAAGGCCGGCGAGCGCGGCGTCTCGCTCGAGGCCGCCGCGAAGCTCACCGGCGCGCGCAACGCGGCGCAGGTGGAGGCCGACGTGGCCTCGCTCGCGGGGCTCTCGCTCGCGCCGGCGTTCCCGGAGCACGAGGTGCTCCTGCAGCTCGAGAACGGCCGCGTCCACGCCGCGCTCACGATGCAGCTCTACGACCCGCCGGCGCTGGCCCTGCGCGAGGGCGCGGCGCTCCTCGCGGCGCTGCGGCCGTTCGCGAAGGAGGGCGGACCCGCCGTCGCGTCGGCGGTCCGCAAGCTGCGGCGCGCCATCCCGTCGTTCCTGCGCGGCCGGGCCGACGAGATGGCGCGCGCCACCGACTTCCAGGTCGAGGCGCCCGGCGAGTGGGCCGACGCGCTGGACGAGGCGATCGACCGCCGCGTCGAGGTGACGATCGAGTACCGCGCGAGCGCCACCGGCGACGCCGCGCGCAAGGTGCTGGAGCCGCGCATCGTCTTCCCGCAGGACGGGCACTGGTACCTCGCCGCCTGGAACGTCGAGAAGAGCGAGGAGCACCTCTACCGCCTCGACCGCATCGTGTCGGTGGTGCTCGGCGACCGCGTCTTCGGCGCACACCGCGGGCCACCCGTCGATCGCTATGCGCGCAAGGGGCTCTACTTCGAGTCGGGCACGGAGCGCGCGGTGAAGGTCCGCTTCCGGCACGTCTCGGCGCGCATCGCCACGGAGCGCTGGGCCGCGTCGGCGGTCGCCGAGCCGGACGGGAGCGTCGTCGTCACCGCCAGGCTCACGCCCGGGCCGTACCTCTACGGCTGGGTCCTCGGCTTCGGCGGCGACGCCGAGGTGGTCGCGCCGCCCGACGTCCGCGACGCCTTCCTCGCCCACGTCGCGGCGCTGTGCCGCGCCTACGCCTGAGCCGGGCGCGCGCGCCTCAGCGAAACGCAGGGATGCCCGTCACCGCCTCACCGACGATGAGGACGTGCATGTCGTGCGTCCCCTCGTACGTGTAGACCGACTCGAGGTTCGCCATGTGCCGCATCACCGGGTACTCGCCGGCGATGCCGTTCGCGCCGAGGATGGTGCGCGCGGTCGCGCAGATCTCGCGGGCCGCCGCGACGTTGCTCATCTTCGCCATCGACACCTGCGCGGCCGTGACGCCGCCCGCGTCCTTGAGCCGGCCGAGGTGCAGCGCGAGGAGCTGCCCCTTCGTGAGCTCGGTCACCATGCGCGCGAGCTTCTCCTGCTGGAGCTGGAAGGACGCGATGGGCCGGTCGAACTGGACGCGCTCCTTCGCGTAGGCGAGCGCGGCCTGGTAGCAGGCGTCGGCGGCGCCGAGCGCGCCCCAGGCGATCCCGTAGCGCGCCTGGGCGAGGCAGGAGAGCGGCGCCTTCAGCCCCTTCGCGCCGGGCAGCATGCTCCGCTCCTCGTCCACGACGACGTCCTGGAAGACCAGCTCGGAGGTGACCGAGGCCCGGAGCGACCACTTCCCCTTCATCTCCGGCGCCGAGAAGCCGGGCGTGCCGCGCTCGACGAGGAAGCCGCGGATCCCGTCCGCGGTCCTCGCCCAGACGAGCGCGACGTCGGCGATCGACCCGCTCGTGATCCACATCTTCGCGCCGTTGAGGCGCCACTTCCCGCCGGGCTCGCGCACCCCCTCGGTGCGCAGGCCCCCGGGGTTCGAGCCGAAGTCGGGCTCGGTGAGGCCGAAGCAGCCGATCGCCTCGCCGCGCGCGAGCCGCGGGAGCCACGCGTCCTTCTGCGCCTCGCTGCCGTACGCGTGGATCGGGTACATGACGAGCGAGCCCTGCACCGAGGCGAAGCTGCGCAGGGCCGAGTCGCCGCGCTCGAGCTCGTACATGAGGAGCCCGTACGCGACGCTCGAGAGCCCGGCGCAGCCGTAGCGCGGGGGCAGCGTCGGCCCGTAGTACCCGAGCTCGCCCATGCGCGCGACGAGGTGCCCGGGGAAGCGCTGCGCCTGCGCGTGCTCCTCGATGATGGGGAGCACCTCGGCGTTCACGAAGCGGCGCGCCCCGTCTCGCACGAGGCGCTCCTCATCGGAGAGGAGCGGCTGGAACGCCATGAAGTCGGTGAGCTCGGTCGCGGTGGTCACGAGCCGTTCATGGCGCCTCGCCGGCCGGCTCACCAGCGTTTCGAGCGCTTCCGGGCGAGGGTCCCGGGCGCGCGCGGCGTCTTCGGAGCCGGGGGCGCGGGCGGCGCCGGCGGCTTCGGGTCGTCCTCGCGGAACCGCTCGGCCATGACGTCCTGCGCCGCCGTCGAGAGCGCGACACCGCTCTTCCTGAGCAGCACCTCGGCGTCGCGGTGCTTCATGCCGCGCGAGCCGCGGGTGACCCCCGACTTCATGCTCGTGCGGAACGAGCCGCTGTCCTCGTACGCCGCCCGGTCCGCGAACG
>JBJMQK010000324.1:0-2590 GCA_045802735.1 Anaeromyxobacteraceae bacterium
TGCGATGGCCATCGAGTTCGAGATCGAGGATCGCCGCCACGATCCCCGGACGCATGTGATAGCGGTCAGCGGCGAGGTCGATCTCTTCACCGCGCCGGAGTTCAAGCAGCGGGTGACGGCCGCGATCGACGGCGGGTCGGAGCGCGTGGTCGTCGACCTGAGCCAGACGGTGTTCATCGACTCCTCGAGCCTCGGGGTGCTGATCGGCGCGCACCGGCGGCTCAAGGCACGCGGCGGAGCGCTCATGGTGGTCTGCGACAATGAGGCCATCGTCAAGACGTTCAAGATCACCGGTCTGGACGGGGTCTTCAGCCTCGTCGGAACGCTGGCGGACGCCCTCGATGGCGACGCCGTCGGCGCCTGAGCGTCGCAGTCTCTCCCGTCGCATCCGTTGGACACCGGCAAAACCGCCCAGGACGCCCAGTCCGATTTCTCGCGCGCCCGGCGGGCGCGCATGCTGGCCGCAATCGGCCGGCGGCTGCGCCGGGAACCCGACGACGTCGCGCTGATCCTGCCCTTCGAGGAGGTCGTGGAGGCGCTCGGCCGCGTCGGGGAGAGCGACGCGGGTCTGCACACGGTGCCCATCGAGTCCATCGTGGGCAGCGTCGACCGGCTGCGCGATTTCGACCGGCGCTTCCGTCCCACCACCTCGCGGACCCGCGGGCGCTGGGAGCGGATCGCGGCGGCCCGCCGTCGCGGGGAGGCGCTGCCGCCGATCTCGCTCTATCGCGTCGGCGACCTGTACTTCGTTCGCGACGGGCACCACCGCGTGTCGGTGGCGCGCGCGATGGGCGACACCGTCATCGACGCGTACGTGACCGAGATCCGCACACGCGTGGGTCTCTCGACGGACACGCGCGTGCCCGACCTGCCGCTGAAGGGCCATGAGCGACTGTTCCGCGAGCGCGTGCCCCTGAGCGCCGAGCAGCGTTCCCGCATCCGGGTCACGGATCCCTGGGAGTACGCGCTGCTCGCCGAGGCGGTCGAGGCGTGGGGTTTCCGCGCCATGCAGGAGCGCCAGGAGTACCTCGATCGGCGCGAGGTCGCGCCCCTGTGGTTCAAGGAGGAGTACGCGCCGGTCGTCGAGATGCTGATCGACGGCGGCTTCGTCGAGCGCCACGAGACGCCGGCCGATGCCTACCTGCGCGTCGCCGGCGCGCGCTACCGGCTCCTGCGTACGCACGAGTGGAGCGACGAGGTGCTCGCCCGCGTCCGCGGCGACTCCCGCCGCCGGCGGCGCACCCGCACGCCGCGACGGCGGCGGCGCATCCGGTGATTGTTTCGCTTCCCCTGCCGGTGTGGTAGCCGAAGTCCTGGGACCACGACCAAAGGAGACCCGACGATGGCCCGCATGGTGACCTTCCTCCTCGGCGCCGCGGCCGGTGCGGCCGGCGTCTACTTCCTCGACCCCACAAGCGGCGCCCGCCGCCGCAACCAGACGCGCGACCAGGCGCTCGCCAAGGCCCGCCAGGGCAAGGAAGAGGCCGCCCGGCAGGCGACGCAGGCCGCCAACAAGGCGCAGGGCGCCGTCCGCAAGGCGACGCCGTCGGGCTCGAGCGAGCCCGCCGACGACATCACGCTCGCCCGCACGGTCGAGACGGAGATCTTCCGCGCCCCCGACGCGCCGAAGGGCCGCGTCAGCGTGAACGCCGAGAACGGCGTGGTGTTCCTGCGCGGCGAGATCGACGACCCGCAGTGGATCGCGCGTCTCGGCGACGAGGCCTCCCGGGTGCCCGGCGTGGCCGCCGTGCGCAACCTGCTGCACACGTCGGGGACGCCCGCCCCGACCGCTCCGGGCACCCGCTAGACGCTGCGCAAGCGCCGGGCCCGAACCGGTCCGGGCCCGGCCTGCGCTCCCGTTTCGCCTAGCCCTGCGGCGGTGCGGTGAGGCTGCGCCCGCCCTGGGGGTCGAACAGCTTGATCTCGCTGCACGACAGCACGAGATCGGCCTCCTGGCCCGCCGCCGCACGGCTCGCGGCGTCCAGGCGCGCGACGACCTGCTGCGAGTCGCCGTGGCTCGGCAGGTCCTCGATGCCGGCGTCGGCCGCCAGCTCCACTAGCTGGTCGGACTGGGCCTGCGCCTCGACGTCGAAGTACGCGTAGAGCTCCGAGCCCATCGACTCGACGACCGCAACCTTCGTCTTGAACCTCAGCCAGCCGTCGCTGTCGCCGGCCACGTGGGCGTCCTCGAAGTGCTCCGGCCGGACGCCCGCGATCACGTCGCGCGCCGTGCCGTTGCCCTGCAGCCTCGAGCGGATGTGATCGGGGATCCGCGCCTCGCCGAACGGCAGCTTGATCGTCTCGCCCTCGAGGCGCGCCGGCAGGAAGTTCATCGACGGCGAGCCGATGAACCCGGCCACGAACAGGTTGATCGGCTCCTCGTAGAGAACCTTCGGAGAGTCGACCTGCTGGATGATCCCGGCACGCATGACCGCGACGCGGTCGCCGAGCGTCATCGCCTCGGTCTGGTCGTGCGTCACGTAGACCATCGTGGTGCCGAGCGTGCGCTGGATGCGCGCGACCTCGGTGCGCATCTGCACGCGCAGCTTGGCGTCGAGGTTCGAGAGCGGCTCGTCCATCAGGAACGCCA
>JBJMQK010000355.1:0-16006 GCA_045802735.1 Anaeromyxobacteraceae bacterium
GGCGGCGGCGGCCGCGTCCCCGGGCGCCCCGGAGGCGCTCCGCGCACTCGCCGCCCGCGCCCGCGCCGCGGGCGACCACGACGCCGAGGCGCGCCACCTCGCCGCCGTGGACCGCGACGGCCTCTCCCCCGACGAGCGGGCCGAGCACGACCGCGCCCTCGCGCGCGCGCTCGACCTCGCCCGCGAGGACGGGGCGGAGGCGGCCTGGGAGCGCGTCCTCGGGCGCGAGCCGTCCGACGCCGAGGCCTTCGACCGGCTCGCCGCCCTCGCCCGCGTCCGCGGTGACGCGGAGCGGTGGCTCGCCCTCGTCGCGCGCCACGATGGCGCGCTCTCGACGAGCTCGCAGGTGACGCGCCGGCGCGATCTGAGATGCGAGCGCGCGGAGATGTTCGAGGAGCTGGGGCGCACCGATGAGGCCGAGGGCGCCTGGCACGCCGCGCTCGCGCTCGACCCCGCGCACCGCCGGGCCATCGCCGGCCTGGGCCGCCTGTTCGCAGCGCGCGGCGACGCCGTCGGGATGGCCTCGGCCCTCGCCGCCGAGGCGAGCGTCGCCGACGACCCGCTGGAGTCGGCGGAGCTGCGCCTGCGACAGGCGGCGATCGTGCTCGGCTTCGGCGATCGCGAGCGCGCCTGGACGGCGCTCGCCGCTGCGCAGGAGCGCCTCCGCGGCGTCGACGGCGACGAGGCGGAGCGGCTCCGCAGCGAGTTGAAGCGCGCGAGGGCGGAGGTCGTGAGCAGCGCCGGCGCGCCCGCGGAGACGGAGTCGCCGCCGACGGACGAGGGCGATCCCGCGACCGCGACCGCGACCGCGACCGCGACCCCGACCCCGACCCCGACCGCGACCTCGACCTCGACCTCGACCGCCACCGACGATCCGCTCACCCCCCGCGGCACCCTGGCGCTCTTTCCGGCCGCTCCTGCTCCCGCCGGAGGTTTCGCGGCGTCCGCGTTCGAGGAAGCGCTCGCCGCGGCGAGGGCGACGCTCTTCAGCGACCTCGAGGCGCTGGACGCGCTGGCGCTGTGCGCGCACGGGTTCGCGACGGAGAGCGGGCCGGCGGCGCGCCGCGCGGCGGTGCTCGGGCGCTCGGCGGAGGGGCTCGCCGCGTTCGCGCGCGCCGAGGCGCCGCCGTCGGGGACGCTCCTGCCCCTCCGCGTCGACGCGTCGGCCCGCGGCGACGTGCTCCCCGGCGCGGCGGGCGGTCCGGCGGCGCAGCTCCTCGCGCTGCTCGCGCCCTGGCTCGAGACGCTGTTCCCGGCCGACCTCGCGCGGCGCGGCATCTCGGGACACCACCGCGTCGGCGCGCAGCGCGCGCCCGAGGTCGCGGCGCTGCTCGACTCCGCGCACCGCGCCGTGGCGACGCGCCCGTTCGCCGCGTTCCTGTCCGAGGAGGGCGGGTGCGCCATCGGCATCGAGAACACGCAGCCGCCGTCGCTCGTCATCTCGGCCGGCTTCACCAGGGCGCCCCCCGCCGTCCGGCGCTCGCTCGCGGCGCGCACGCTCGCGCTCCTCGACCTCGGCGCGACGCTCCCCGGCAAGTTCGCGCCGAGCGACTTCGGCACCCTCCTCGAGCTGGCGTGCCGCTTCGCCGGTGGCGACCCACCGCCGCTCGGCCTCCCGGCGCGGCGCGCTCCCGCGTTCCTCGACGCGCTCGCGCGGACCGTCCCCCCGACCGCGCGCGCACGCGCCGAGGCGCTCGCGCCGGCGGCGGCCGCGGAGCTCGCGAGCCTCGCGCCGCGCGACCTCGCGACGGCCCTGCGCCACGGCGCCACCCGCATCGCGCTCCTCCACGCCGGTGACGCGCACGCCGCCGCCGCCGCGCTCCTCGCCGGCGAGCGACGCGTCGAGGTGCTCGCGTTGCCGCGCGCGCTCGAGCACGGCGACCTCCTCGACCTCGCCGCCTTCGCGCTCTCCGAGCGGTACGCCGAGCTGCGCGCCGCGGGGGAGGAGCCGGCGTGAAGCGCGCGCGCCGATTCGCTTGAACGCGCGGCCGCGCCCGGGAAAGATGCGCCGCCATGCCCAAGCGGCCACCCCGCGCCGTCGTGCTGCTCTCCGGCGGGCTCGACTCCACGACGTGCCTCGCCATCGCCCGCGACGAGGGGCGCGAGGTTCATGCGCTCTCGGTGAACTACGGCCAGCGCCACCTCGGCGAGCTCGCGCGCGCGAAGCGGGTGGCGCGCGCGCTCGGCGCCGCCGGCCACCGCGTCGTCCGCGTCGACCTCTCCGCGTTCGGTGGGTCCGCGCTCACCGATCCGGACATCGCGGTGCCGAAGGGGCGCTCCGGGCGCGAGATGGCGCGCTCGATCCCGGTGACCTACGTCCCGGCGCGCAACACCGTCCTCCTCGCGCTCGCGCTCGCGCACGCCGAGACGCTCGGCGCCGGCGAGATCTGGGTCGGCGTGAACGCGATCGACTACTCGGGCTACCCCGACTGCCGGCCGCCGTTCCTGCGCGCGTTCGAGCGGCTGGCGCGCGTGGCGACGAAGGCCGGCGTCGAGGGGAAGCCGATGGCGGTGAAGGCGCCGCTCCTGCGCCTCTCGAAGGCGCAGATCATCCGGCTCGGCACCGGCCTCGGCGTGCCCTACCGGATGACCATGTCCTGCTACGACCCGGTCCGCGGGCGCGCCTGCGGGCGCTGCGACGCGTGCGTCCTGCGCCGCAAGGGATTTGCCGCGGCGGGGGTGCCGGATCCAACTCTCTACGCGAGCTGAGCGGAGGAGCGATGCCCCAGATCAAGAAGACCTACCCCGGCAAGAGCGCCGACGAGATCTACGAGAAGGTCGACGAGGTGATGCAGCGCATGACCCACAAGATGGGGCTCAAGTACGACAAGGACCCCGACGGGAAGACCGGGAAGGTGTCGAAGATGGGCGTCTCCGGCTCGTACCTCGCGAGGGACGGCGAGGTGACGGTGGATCTCCACTTCCCGATGCTCATCCCGGGCTCGATGAAGAAGCAGGTGCAGGAAGACATCGAGCGCCGCCTCGACGGCCTCTTCGCTTGAAGGACGCCCTCAGTCGAGCTGGACGACGATCGCGCCGGCGCGCTCGTTGAGCCGCTCGACGGCGGCGTAGAGCGCGGCGAGCGGCGAGTCGCCGTTGCCGCTCGCGGAGCGCGGCCCCGACGGGCGCCGCCGCGCGCTCGGCCCCGCGACGATGCGGGCGCTCGCGCGCCCGGAGAGCGCGTCGGGCCAGACGCGGACCTGCATTCCGGCGCGATACAGGGCCATCAGCGCGCGGCCCATCTCCGTTGCCACGCGCTCGTCCGAGAGGGTCATGTGGGTCCGTCGTCGTGTCACGGCCGGGTGACGACCGGGTGGCGGCATGCTAGCGATCCTCCCTGACAGCGCCAGTTTTCGCGCTCCCGGCGCGCCGGCCCAGCTACACCGGGCGTCCCTCTTGGGCTCGCAACCCCGGTCCCTTGACCCTTGTAGTGAAAAAGGCCACTTTTCGGGTATATGCGTGCGCGCTGGGCCAGCTTCGGTGTGGGTCTCTGGCTCCTCGTGGCGCCGCTCGTCCTCGGCTATTCCCAGGTGCTGGCCGTCCTGCACGACGTCGCGCTCGGGCTCCTCGTGTCGGTGGGCACGCTCGCTGCGCTCGAGTGGCCGCTCGCGCGGTTCGCCCTCGTCGTGCCGGCGGCGTGGCTCCTCGCGGCGCCCCAGGCGATGGGCTGGGCCTCGTCCGCCGCCGCGGCCAACGAGCGCGCCTGCGCCATCGCCGTGATCCTGCTCGCGCTCGTTCCGAGCAGCCGCATCGCGACGGCGCAGACCCCGGCGAAGATGGCGGCGTGAGCCTCTCCGCTTCGCGCTGATGGACGCCGGCCTCCTCGCGCGCGCCGCCGGCGCGGTCGCGCACCTCGACCCGGAAGCGCGCCTCGACGCGGTCCTCGCCCGCCTCGGTGGCGAAGGCGCGGGACCGCTCGCCGCCTTCGACGTCGCCGACGAGCGCGCGCCATCGCCGGGCGCGATCGACGGCTCCCTCCTGGAGGCGATCGTTGCCGTCGCGCTCGGCGGCGCGCGCGGCGCCGTGTTCACCGCGGCCGCGGAGGCGGCGCTCCTCGCCGCCCTCGGCCTCGCGCGCGTGGCGGCGCGGCGGGGGGTGCCCGAGGACGAGGCGCTCGCGGCGCTCCTGGGAGAGGCGCCGCCGTCACGCTCCGTGACGCGGGCGCTCGAAGGCGCGCGCGTCCTCGACCCGGCGTGCGGGGGCGGGGCGCTCCTCGCCGCCGCGCACGCCGCCGCGGCGCGGGCGGGCGCGCGCCTCTCGCTCCACGGCATCGACGTCGCGCCGCTCGCCGCGAGGGCCGCGCGCGGGCGGCTCGGCCTCCTCGGCGCGGCGACCGACATCGCGTGCGCCGATGCGCTCGCGGTGGCGTGGCCGGCGTGCGACCTCGTGCTCGCGAACCCGCCGTTCCTGCGCCACGAGGCGATCGCGCCCGCCGAGAAGGCCGTCGCGGCGGCGCGGAGCGGGCTCTCGCGCCAGGCCGACCTCTCGGCACACTTCGCCGCCGTGGCCCTGGCGCACGCGGACGACGTCGCGCTGGTCTGGCCGCGCGCGCTCGACACGGCGCGCTCGGCGGCGCCCGTCCTCGCCGCGGCGCGGGCGCGCGGCGGCTTCGCCTGGCGGCTGCGCTCGCGAGTCTCCGGGAGCTTCGCCGCGTCGGTGGACACGGCGCTCGTCGCGTGGAGCGCCGGCGCGCCCGGGCGCACGCCCGCCGAGGCGGACGTGCCGCTCGCTGCGTTGCCGCCGGGCGAGCTCGTCGCCTGCGCCCGCGGCGTGTCCGGCGCGCGCCTCCGGGTCGGCGCGGCGCCGCGGGCACGCGGAGCGGGCTCGCTCGCGCTGGGCGACGTCGCCGACGTGCGCTTCGGGATGAAGTCCGGCTGCAACGCCTTCTTCCACCTCGCGCCGATGGGCGGCGACCGCTTCGCGAGCGCGCTCGCCGGCGAGGTCCGCCTCGCAGCGTCGGACGTCGCGCCGCTGCTCGCGTCGCTCAAGGAGGCGGACGCGCCCGAGCGGGCGCGCCCCGCCCGCGTCCTCTTCCGGCCGGCGCAGGACACGCCGACCGCGCGGAGGTACGTCGCGATCGGCGAGCGGCTCGGCGTGGCCGCGCGGGCGACCTGCGCGTCGCGGGCGGCGTGGTGGCGCGTCGCGCCAGGGCGCGCCCCGGCGCCCGTCCTCTACCCGGCGAAGATCGGCGCCCGCGCGTTCGCGTTCCTGAACGGCGACGGGCTCGTCGAGGACAAGAAGTGGCACGCCATCTTCCCGCGCGAGGGGGTCGAGCCCTGGCTCGTCGCGCTCGTGCTCTCGGCGACGCCGGTGCGCCTCGCGATCGACGAGGCGTCGCGCCAGCTCACCGGGAAGCAGGCCATCGCCGACGTGGACACGGGCGTCCTCGCGCGCGCCCCCGTCCCGGCGCCGGCCGCGCTCGCCCGCCATCGCGCGGCGCTCGCCGCCCTCTGGCGCGCGCTCGGGCGCGAGCCGGTGACGACCGACCTCGCCGCGATGCTCGCGAGGCCCGCGCAGGAGGAGCTCGACGCGCTCGTCGGCGACGCGCTCGGCCTCGCGGCGGAGGAGGTGGCGCGGGGGCGCCGGGACCTCGTCGCGCGGGTCCGGGCGCGGCTCGAGCACGCCGCCGCAGTGCGGGCGACCCTCCCCGCGCTGAGCCGGAGCGCGTGAGGGCCGCCTTCGCCGCGCGCTAGCCGCGCTCGAGCGGGATCGTCCAGGTCTGCTTGCAGCGGCGGCACTTCAGCTCGACCTCGCCCCCCACGACGCGCGCGAGCAGGCTGCCGCAGCCGCAGCGCAGCTCGCCATGCCCCGCGCAGCCGGCGCGTCGCGCCTCGTCGCCGAAGCGGATGGGACCGGTGTGACCTCGTTCCTGAGCCATGGTGGTGTCCTCTGATGAACGCACGAGTTGATTGAGATCAAGTCTCACTGAAACGCCCCTGGCGGCACGCGGCGCAGCGCCCGAAGAGCTGGTGATGGTGCCCCTCGAGGGTGAACCCGAACCTGCTCGCGATCTCGCGCTGCAGGATCTCGATGGCGTCGAACTCGAACTCGACGACCTTGCCGCAGCCGCGGCAGACGAGGTGGTCGTGGTGCTCCCGACCGACGGCGGCCTCGTAGCTCGTCGCCTCGGACGTGACGACCGCCTGCTGGATGATCCCCGCCTCGGTGAGGAGCGGCAGCGTGCGGTACACGGTTGCTTTGGAGCCGCGGATGCCGCGCCGGCGCAGGTCCTGGACGAGATCCTCGATGGGGAAGTGGCCGTCACGCTCGAGGACCGCCTCGGCGATGGCGCGGCGCGCGGCGGTGAGGCGGAGGTCGCGCGCTTCGAGGAAGCGCTCGAAGGCCAGCACGGCGTCGGCCCGCGCGGTGGCGGTCGGGGGAGCGCCGTCGCGGGTGTTCGGCAGGGACCGCTCGTTGAGACCAAGTCTCATGCGAAACGACGGTACCTCCCTGTCAGGCACCCGTCAAGCGAGCGCTGGAATTGCGAGCGGTCGCGGTAGGTTCTCCCGGCGCGCCGGGCGGCCGACCCACCGGGGATCGCTGGGCCTCCTGCCCTGCCTCCCACCGCTCCTGCGCCTCGAAAACATGCGTCTTCGCCCCAACCTCCGCGGCGCCGCCGCGGCTCTCGCCCTCGCGCTCCTCCCGGGCCTCGCCACGCCGGGCGACGGCGATCGCGCCGCCGACGCCACCGCCGAGCGCGCCCGCGCGCTGAAGCACGCCGTCGACGAGATCGTGGCCCGCACCCCGCTGCACGCGTCGCGCGCCGGCATCCTGATCGCGAGCCTCGACTCGGGCCAGGTGCTCTACGCCCGCGACGTGGACGTGCTCCTCAACCCTGCGTCGAACGTGAAGCTCTTCACGAGCGCGGCGGTGCTGTCGCGCCTCGGGCCGGAGTACCGCTTCGACACGGAGGTGTTCGTCGACGCGCCGCCGCAGGCGGGCCAGGTGAAGACGCTCTTCGTGAAGGGGAAGGGCGACCCGACCTTCGTGACGGAGCGGCTCTGGGCGCTCGCAGGGGACATCGCCCACCGCGGCGTGAAGGTGGTGAAGGGCGACCTCGTCATGGACGACGCCTTCTTCGACGGCGAGCGCGACGGGCCCGGCTACGACCAGGAGCGCGGCGACCGCTCCTACCTCGCGCCCGTCGGGGCGCTCTCGCTCAACTTCAACACGGTCGCGATCCACGTCGCGCCGGGCGGCCGCGCCGGCGAGAAGGGCCGCGTCGAGCTCGAGCCGGCGAGCGAGTTCTTCCAGCTCGAGAACCGCACCACGACGGCGAAGGCGAGCGCGCGCCGGCGCGTCGCGCCCGCCTCGATCCCGCTGCCCGCCGGGCGCCAGCGCATCGTCGTCGAGGGGCGCCTGCCGGTCGGGAGCCGCGACCAGGTCTTCTGGCGCAAGATCGACGACCCGCCCGCCTACTTCGGCTGGACGCTGAAGCGGCTCCTCGAGCTGCGCGGCGTGAAGGTCCAGGGGACGGTGCGCCGCGCCGCGGTGCCGGAGAGCGCGCGGCTCCTCTGCGCGGCGGAGTCGGAGGCGCTCGGCGAGATCGTGCGGAAGCTCGACAAGACCTCGAACAACTTCGTCGCCGAGCAGCTCCTCAAGACGCTGGGGGCGGAGAAGAAGGGCGCGCCGGGGACGTGGCCGAAGGGCGTCGAGGCGGTGGAGGACTTTCTCGCGGACGTCGGCATCGCGCGCGGGACGTACGTGATGAAGAACGGCTCGGGCCTCAACGACACGAACCGCTTCAGCGCGCGTCAGGCGGTGACGCTGCTCCGCGAGATGTGGCGACGTTTCCCCGCGATGCCCGACTTCGTCGCGGCGCTGCCCGTCGCGGGGAAGGACGGGACCACGCGCTGGCGCATGCAGGGGACGGAGGGGCGCATCCGTGCGAAGACCGGGACGCTCGAGAGCGTCACGAGCCTCTCGGGCTACGTGGAGACGGCGGCGCGCGAGCGGCTCGTCTTCTCCGTCCTCGTGAACGACTTCCCGGGGCGGTCGCACCTCGTCGTGCGCGCCGTCGACGCGGTGGGGAACGCGCTCGCCGCCTCGGGCAGCGCCGAGCTCGGCGCCGCCGTCGCCGCCGCGACGCCGCCGGCCTCGGAGGAGGGGTCGGCCGCGGACGTGCGCGCGCACCTCGCGACGTACTACCAGCTCGGCCGCAGCGCGGACCGCCGCAACGTCTCCTTCCTGCGGACGGCGCTCTCGACGGAGCGCGACCCGGTGCTCCGCGTCGCCGCGGCGGAGGCGATCTACCTGTCGGATCCCGACTCGCCGGCGGGCCGGCGGGCGTTCCTGGAGGCGCTCGCCGCGGACGGCGAGAGCTACGGGCGGCTGCACGCGCTCGCGCAGGACGCGACGGGGCCCGTCCCGGTGCTCGGGTCGCTCGCGGACCTCGCCTCCGAGGGGCACGCCGGTGCGCTCGCGCGCATGCTCGAGCTCACCCCGGCGGCGCTCGCCGACCCCGCCGCGGCGGACTCGCTGGCGGAGCTTTGGTACGAGGTCGCGCGCGACGCGCCGGACGAGCTCGTGCACGCCCTCGCCGCAGCGCCGCCCCCCGCCGCGGATGGCGCGGCGACCGCCGTCGCCCGCGGGTTCGCGCGCTCGAAGGACGCCGACGAGCCGTTCAGCGCCGCGCTCAAGCGCGCCGAGGTCGATCGCGATCCGGCGATCGCGGGCTACGCGCACGGCGTGCGCCAGCGCTTCGCGGATCAGGTCGCCGCCGCGCGCACGGTCCTGCAGGCTCCCGCAGCGAAGATGGGCCCAACCGGAGGAGCAGGCGCCCCCGCGGCCAAGGAACCCCAGACCGCGGAGGCGAAGAAGTCGGACGGATCGTGAGGCAGGGCTCGGCGGCGGAGTCGGAGCGGCCGAGTCGGAGCGGCCGAGTCGGAGCGGCGGAGTCGGAGCGGCGGAGTCGGAGCGGCGGACTCCGCGGAGTGCGCCGCTCGACTCGGCCACCGCGACCGTGAGCCGCGCTAGAACGGGATGTCCTCGCCGCCGCCGCTCCCGGCACCGCCGTGGCCGCCGCCGCTGCCGCCGCCGCCGTGACCGCCGGCGTCGCCGTCATCGAACCCGGGCGGCGGGCCCATGTCGTCGGGCGACGAGGGACGCGGACCGCCGCCGCGCTGGCCGCCTCCGGCGCCGGCGCCCGCGCCACCGCCGAGGAAGCGCACCGTCTCGGCGACGACCTTCACCCGGTAGCGGTCCTGCCCGGACTGCTTGTCCTGCCACTTGTCGGTCTTGAGGCGCCCTTCGACGTACACCTGGCGCCCCTTGGAGAGGTACTCGCCGCACTGCTCCGCCTGCTTCCCCCACACCTCGACGTCATGCCACTCCGTCTCTTCCTTGCGCTGGCTCGTCTGCTTGTCGGTCCAGCTGCGGGAGGTGGCGATCCGCAGCGTGGCGACCGCCTGACCGCCCGTCGTGTAGCGCACCTCCGGATCCTTACCGAGGTTCCCGACGAGGATGACCCTGTTGACCATGGCGAAGCCCCTTTCGATATGTCGCCTGGCTCTCTGCTGGCGAGGGCGCGAAGGTAACGCCGACCTCTGACAGCGCTGCCCATTGTAAGTGACGCTCGCGATGGGGGGTCTCGGGGGGAGAGTTTCGCCCCCCGGACTGAGGCGCCGATAGGCGCCGGATCTCGTCATGGCGGCGGAAGCGGCCCCGCGAGATCCCTGCAACCGGTCGCCGCCATGACACGGGCAGCGCGTGCTAGGGTTTCACGTTGCGCATGGCACCTCCGGCTCTCCTCGAAAAGTACGAGCGCATCCTCGCGGCGGACCCCCGCTCGCGCATCTTCGTCGAGCTCGCGCGAGCGCTGCTCGACACCGGCGACGCCGGCCGCGCCGCGCAGGTGTGCGAGCGCGGCGTGGCGCACCACCCCGACTCCGTCCAGGGGCGGCTCGTCTGGGGGCGCGCGCTGCTCGGCCTCGGGCGCGAGACCGAGGCGATCGCGCGCTTCGAGGACGCCATCGCGCGCGATCCCGCGAGCGCGTACGCGTACGACCTCGTCGCCGAGGCGCTCCTCGCGCACGGCCTCGCGCGCCCGGCGCGCGTCCTGCTGCGGCGCGCCGTCGAGCTGCGTCCGGGCGACGCGAGGATGAGGGCGTGGCTCGACGAGGCGGAGCGGAGGGGTGGGGCAGAGGGCGACGAGGAGGCGGGTTCGGGGGATGGCGCCGCGGCCTCCGCTCAGGGGGAACGGGAGAGCGCGGACCCGACCCAGACCACTTCCGAGCGGAGCGCAGCCGAGTCGACGGACGAGGCCGACTCCTCGACCGCGACCTCGACCGCGACCTCGACCGCGACCTCGACCTCGACCTCGACCGCGACCGCGAACGAGACCGCGACCGCGACCACGGTCCCGGGCTCCGACGCCGGCTCGGACCCCTCCGTTCGCCCGGAGCGGAGCGAAGCGGTGGGCGAGACCGCGGGCGACCTTCCGGACTCAGCACCGGACCGCACCCCGCCCGCTCCCCCACCCCTCCGCCGCGACGGCGCACCGCCCGGGCTCCTCGACCTCATCCCCGATCTCCCCGCCGCCGCGCGGGAGCGGCGCGCCGCCGCGCCCGAGCCCGCTCACGGCACCGACGTCGCCGCCGCGGCCGATCAGGCGGCGCAGACGTACGAGCACGAGCTGCGCGAGAAGCTCCTCCCGGTCGAGGCGCCGCCGCCGCCCGCGGCGCGGCGGCGGCGGACGCTCGCCCTCGTCGCGGCCGCGGCCGTGCTCGCCGCCGGCGGCGCGACGACGGCCTCGCTCGTCGCGCGGTCGCAGCGCCGGGCCGAGGAGGCGCGCAACGCCGTCGCGCTCGGCACGAAGGGGCTCGCGCGCGACACCGAGGGCGCGCTGCGCGAGGCGGCGCGCGTCCTCGCCGCCGCCGGCGCCGGGCCGGCGCGGCCTGACGCGGCGGCGGTCGCGGTCGAGGTGAACGCGCTGCTCGCGCACGACTTCGGCGACCCCGCCGCCCGTGCGCTCGCCGCGGGCCTCCTCGACTCCGGCGCCGCCGGCGACGGCGCACCCGCCGCGCGGGCGCTCCTCGCCGAGGGTGACGACCGCGCCGCTGCGGAGGCGGCGCTCGTCCAGGGCGGTGCCGCGACGACGCCGCTCGGACATGCCGTCGCCGGCGACCTCCTCCTCGGGCGGCGCGACCTCGCCGCGGCGCGCGAGCACCTCGACGCCGCCGCGCGCGCGACGCCGCCGCTCCTCCGCGCCTTCGCCGCGCTCGGCGACCTCGAGCTGGCGCAGGGCGCCCCGGAGCGCGCGCTCGAGCGTTTCGACGCCGCGCTGCGCGCGCACGCCACCCACCCGCGCGCCGCGGTCGGCGCCGCGGAGGCGCGCCTCGCGCTCGGACGCGAGCTGCCGGACGCGCTGCGCTCGCTCGAGGCGGTCGAGGCCGACGCGGCGAGCGCGCCGCCCGTCGCGCTGCGGCTCCGCTTCGACCTCGCCCTGGCGCGGCTCCTCGCGGCGACCGGGCGGACCGGCGATGCCGAGAAGCGGCTCAACGCGATCGCGATGCGGCACCCGGAGCGCGCCGACGTCGCCGCGGTCCAGGCGGAGGTGTTCGCCCGTGAAGGCGACCTCGACCGCGCGCAGCGCGCGGCGCAGGGCGCGTCGCGGCTCGCGCCGGGCGAGGCGTCGTACCGCGAGCTCGCCGCGCGCCTGCAGCTCCAGCGCGGCAAGTACCGCGAGCTGCTCGCCGCCACCGAGACGGCGCCCACGCGCGCGCTCCGGGTCGACCGCGGCATCGCCCGGCTCGCGCTCGGCGACCCCACCGGCGCGCGCACCGAGCTGGAGGCCACGCGGCGCGAGGGAAAGATGCCGGTCGAGGCCGCGGCGTGGATGGCCATCGCGGAGATCGCCGCGGGGCGGAGGGCGCAGGCGGCCGCCATCACCGATGCGCTGCTCGCCGCGCCGAACCCGCACCCGCTCGCGCTCGTCGCGCGCGCGCGGCTCGACGCCGCCGGGCGCCAGCTCGCCGACGCCGAGCGGAACCTGCGCGACGCGCTCGCGCGCGACCCGTCGCTCGTCGAGGCGCGCGCCGACCTCGGCGCGGTCCTCCTCGCGCGCGGCCGCCCGGGCGACGCGAAGGACGAGCTGTCGCGCGCCGCCGCCGGTGCGCCGTTCCGCGCCGACGTCCGGCGCGACCTCGGCCGCGCGCGGCTCGCGACCGGCGATCCGGTGGGCGCGGCGCAGGAGCTCGAGGCGGCGCTGTCGATCGTCCCGACGGACGCGCTCGCGCTCCGGACCCTGCTCGCGGCGGCGCGCGCGGGCGGCGATCCGGCGCGCGCGCGCCGCGCAGCGATGCGCGCCATCGAGGCGGAGCCGCGATCGGCCGTCGCCCACCTCACCGCCGGCGAGGCAGCGGCGGCGCAGGGCGATGCGCGCGCTGCCCGGGAGCTGCTCGCGGCGGCGCTGAAGCTCGGAGGGCCGCGGAGCGAGGTGGGAGGCGAGGCGCGCCGCGCCCTCGCGAGCGTCGGCAAGCTGCCGAGGCGGTGACGCCGGACGTGGCCCGGTCCGGCGCGCGCCGCTAACACCCTCTCCGGCGGTGACCCTCCCCCGCCGTGGAGGAGCCGTGGACCTTCGCCTCTCCGGAAAGCTCGCGCTCGTCACGGGATCGACGGGCGGCATCGGCCTCGCGATCGCCCGGCGCCTCGCGCGCGAGGGGGCACGGGTCGTCGTGAACGGGCGCGAGGAGGGACGCGTGCGGGGCGCCTGCGACGGCCTCCGCCGCGACGTGCCCGGCGCCGACGTGCAGGGCCTCGCCGGGGACCTCGGGCGGGAGGCCGACGCGCGGCGGCTCATCGCGGCGTTCCCGGACGTCGACCTCCTCGTGAACAACGTCGGCATCTACGGCGCGAAGCCGGTGGAGGCGCTGACCACCGAGGACTGGACGCGGATGTTCGCCGTGAACGTGCTCTCGGGCGCGTGGCTCTCGCAGCACCACCTCCCGCGCATGCTCGCCCGGAACGACGGGCGGGTGCTGTTCATCTCGAGCGAGTCGGCGCTCCAGATCCCGGTGGAGATGATCCACTACGGCGTCTCGAAGGCGGCCCAGGCGGCCCTCGCGCGCGGGCTCGCCGAGCGCACGCGCGGGACCGCGGTGACCGTCAACTCCGTGCTCGCCGGGCCGACGCGCTCGGAGGGGGTGGCCGAGTTCGTCGAGGGGCTGGCGCGGCAGCGCGGCGTCTCGCAGGCGGAGGTGGAGCGCGACTTCTTCTCCACGGCGCGGCCGACCTCGCTCCTGCAGCGCTTCGCCGACCCGGAGGAGATCGCGGCCGTGGTCGCGTTCCTCGCGAGCCCGCTCGCGTCGGCGGTGAACGGAGCCGCGGTGCGGGCCGAGGGCGGCGTGCTGAAGGGCGTCTACTGACGCGAGCCGAGCACGGGCGACACGCGCGGGTGGCGCACGCGTTCCTCCGCGATGCCGAGGCCTGGCTTCCAGCGCTCCAGCCGAAGTCCCGAGCAGCGGTATGAGCATCACCTGCGCCACCGCCCCGCCTCGACGAACGAGAAGTAGCCGCCCGTCGCGACGATCACGTGGTCGCGGGCCACCACTCCGACGAGCTCGGACGCGGCGCGCAGCCGCTCCGTGAGGTCCCCGTCCTCGACACTCGCGGCAGCATCCCCGCTGGGGTGATTGTGCACGAACACGACGCCGTGCGCGCCGATGCGCACGGGCTCGCGCAGCGCATCTCGCGGTGACACGGGGCACTGCGTGAGCGAGCCCTCGGCGACCTTCACCGTCTTGATGAGGCGGCCCCGCACGTCGAGCAGGACCGTGTGGAACTCCTCCCGCTCTGCGTGTGCGAGCGGCCGCATCAGCTCGTACACGCGCGCTGGATCGAGGACGCGCTCGCCGCGCTTCGGCGGCGACCACGCGCCGCGCCGGCCCAGCTCGAACGCGGCCGCGATGGCGGCCGCTCGCGCGCGGCCAATGCCCGGCTGCTGCTGCAGCTCCTCGGCCGGCGCCCAGGCGATCTCGGACATCGGGAGCGCGTCGAGGAGCCGCAGCGCCGCGTCACGCGTGGAGTTCATCCCCGCCGTCGGCGAGAGCAGCAGCGTGAGCAGCTCGGCGTCGGAGAGGACCCGGACGCCGAGCTGGTCGAGCCGCTCGTGGCAGGCGGACACTGCTCTCCGCCTCGTGGGTTCGGGTTCGCTCGGGGCCTCGCTCACCGCTTCGACGTCGGCGTCGGTCATGGGGCCCTGGCAGAGCAACGAGCGTGCCGCGTCGCGCACGCGCGGATCCGGCGCGAGCGCTCACCTGTGACGCGGCGCCGAGCGAGGGCGCGGCCATCCGCCGGACGTCGCGTCCGCGCGCCGGCCGGCGCTGACGTCCGCGCGGCCCGACGAGACGGGCCCGCCGCGCCTGCGACGGGCCCGCTCGTTCCTGGAAACGCCGCGGACTACTTCTTGTCGTCCGCCTTCGCGTCCTTCTTCTCTTCCTTGGTCGCGTCGCCCGCCTTCGCCTGCTGATCCTCGGGCGTCGCCTTCGTCGCCTCGACGTCGATGTTGATGACGACCTTGTCGCTCACCACCGGCCCCGCCTCGACGGTCTTCGACCAGTTGAGGCCGAAGTCCTTGCGGTTGATCGTCGTGGTGGCGTTGAAGGCGCGGCGCGCCTCGCCCTTCATCCCGGTGATCGGCTTCGAGTAGGTGGCGTCGAACGTGACCGGCTTCGTCTTGCCCTTCATCGTGAGGTCCCCCGTGACCTTCAGCTTGTCGCCGCCGGCCTTCGCCACCTTCGTCGACTTGAAGGTGATGGTCGGGTTGTTCGCGGCGTCGAAGAAGTCGGGGCTCTTCAGGTGGTTGTCGCGGTCGCCGACGCCCGTGGTGAGGGTGTCGACGTCGACCTGCGCGTCGACCTTCGACTTCGTGATGTCCTTGTCGTCGACCTGGATCGTGCCCGTCGTCTTGCCGAATTGCCCGCGCACGGTCGACACCACGAGGTGCTTCACGGCGAAGCCGGAGGAGGAGTGCGCGGGGTCGATCTTCCAGGTGGTGGCCTCGGCGGCGGCGAAGACCGGCGCCAGGGCGACTGCGACAGCGAGAAGCCTCTTCATCGTTGTGTCTCTCCTTGTCAGGAATCTTCGGGTCACGCCTTTCGATGCCTCGGCGCCGGCGCGGATGCGTTCACCAGGCGTCGCTCTCTAACGGCGGTGCCCCGCCGGGTCCATGCCACGGACGGGGCGTCGACGCGGCGCGTCGATCAGAACCGGACGCCAACGCCGGCGGCGAGCCGGAAGAGGTCGAGCTGCTCGAAGCCCACTTCACCGGCGAGGAACAGCGGGCCGAGCCCGAGGCGCAGGCCGAACGCGAACTGGAACCACGCTTGCCAGCCGTTCGGCCGCGCCGCCCCCATTCCCAGGGCGACGACCGCCTCGAGGCCGCGCCGCGTCTCGAACCGCTGCTCGAGTCGCAGCAGCACGACCGGCGTCCATTCGCGGCTCGAGCGCGCGGGGTCGAGGCGGTACTCCTGCGCGAGGACGCCCACGTCGAGCGTCTCGAAGGAGTAGGACACCTCGCCGCCGAGGAGCCCGGCGCCGGAGGCGTCGCCGCGCAGGTCGAGCAGGGTCCCGCCCCAGGCGACCACGTTGACGCGGTCGCCCCGCTGCTCCGGTTCACCGAACGTGTCTTCGTCCTGCGCCAGCGCGACGGCGGGGACCGCGAGCAGGACGACGACGGCGAGGGGCGCGCGCACGCGCCGGAGCATAGGAGCGCGGCGGGTGGCCCGCCACGCGCTTGCGAGTTGCCGCGCGCCACCCAGGCGGGGAATGATCCGGCCGTGACCCGCTCCGCCCGCGCCGCGCTGGCGCTCCTCGTCGCGGCCGCGTCCTGCACCGCCAGTCAACCCGCTCGGCGCGCCGGCGCGGGCGACCTCGGCGCGCTCGCGGCGGCGCGGCTCGACGGCACGCCCGTCGCGCTGCGCGGGCCCGGATCGCCGCGCCTCGTCGAGCTGTGGGCCACCTGGTGCGAGCCGTGCGCCCACGCTGCCGCCGCGGCGCGCCCGGTGCT
>JBJMQK010000362.1:0-2981 GCA_045802735.1 Anaeromyxobacteraceae bacterium
CGCCGCGCCGTGGATGCGCTCGCCCATCACGCTCGCGCCGCAGCAGCGGCCGCCGAGCGCGCCGCCGCTCGCCCCGTACGAAGACCCGCCGCCGCCCGTGCTCACGCCGGCCGCCGCCGAGCCGGCGCCGGAGCGGGACGACCACATCTCCGTGACCGACTACGTCGCCTCGCCCTGGGACGACGGCCCGGCGAGCGGACCCGCGGTCGTGCTCGACGACGGCGACGGGCTCGACCTCGCGAGCGTGGACGAGCAGTCCGGGATCCGCCCGCTCGTCCCCGACTCGCCCCTCCCGGCGATCCGGCCTCACGGGCGGCCGCGCAGCGACGTCGAGGTCTGGATGGACGGCGCGCGCGAGCTGTTCGCGCTCGGCGACTTCTCCGGGTCGCTCGAGATGATCGAGAAGATCTTGCGGGTCGACCCGCACCACACCGAGGCGCGGCTCTACCTCGAGCAGAACGAGTCGACCCTCACCGCGATGTACGAGTCGAAGCTCGGCCCCGGCGACGCCATCCCCCGCCTCGCCATCGGCGGCGAGGAGGTGATGTGGCTGAACCTCGACCACCGGGCCGGTTTCCTGCTCGCGCAGATCGACGGGACCGTCACCTACGACGACCTGTTCGCCGTCTCCGGGCTGCCGCGCCTCGACACCGCGCGCATCCTCGCGACGCTGCTCCAGGAGGGCGTCATCACGAGCTGAAGCGCGGGGTCGAAGGGCGCAGCGCGCGGTCCCACGCCTGGACGAGGAACATCCCGCCCATCATCGCGGCGACGAAGAGCGGGACCACGGCGTTCCCGGCGGCGAGTGACGTGAGCGCCGGGCCGGGGCAGTAGCCGGCGAGTCCCCAGCCCACCCCGAACAGCGCCGCGCCGGAGACGAGCCGCGCGTCGGCGCGCAGCGCGCCGAACGTCGGGAAGGAGGGCGCGAGGACGGGCCGCTCGCGGCGCAGGACGGCGCGGCGCAGGAGGGCGTGCGTGCCGACCGCGCCCGCCATGACGAACGTGAGGCTCGGATCCCAGGCGCCGGCGACGTCGAGGAACCCGACGACGCGCGCCGGATCCGTCATGCGCGACAGGCCGAGCCCGAGCGCGAAGAGGAGGCCGGTGGCGCCGGCCGCGAGCGCGTTCATCACCCACCTCCGACGACGTGGCGGACGACGAACACGGTGACCGCGCCGGTGAGGACGAACGTGGCCGTCGCGAGGATCGAGCGCGGCGCGCCGCGGCTCACGCCGCAGACGCCGTGGCCGCTCGTGCAGCCGCCCCCGAGCCGCGTGCCGAACCCGACGAGCAGGCCGGCGGCGACGGCGGTCCCGGCGCTGCTCACCACCGGCGCCCCGAAGGACGCGGGGGCGAAGACGCGGAGGAGGAGCCCGCCCGCGACGAGGCCGCCCACGAACGCGGCGCGCCAGCCCCAGTCGCCGCGCGCGGGCGAGAGGAGGCCTGCGGCGATGCCGCTCACGCCGGCGACGCGGCCGTTCAAGAGGAGGAGCAGGGTCGCGGCGGCGCCGATGAGCACGCCGCCCACGAGCGCTGGAATGAACGCGGTCACGGCTCGTCACCTCGTCGTGCGCGGAGGCGCTCATTCATGCCCATCTCCGCTGGAACGCGCCCAGGTTTTCTGGTACGTCCGCGCGCATGAGCCGGATCTACAAGTCGCTCCCGCCCAAGGGCACGCCGATGGGTATCGCATTCAGCGGCGGCCTCGACACCCGCTGCGCGGTCGCCTGGATGGCCGAGCAGGGCATGGCCGTCCACGCGTACACCGCCGACCTCGCGCAGCCCGACGAGGCGAACCCGGCCGACATCCCGCCCATCGCGCTCCACCACGGCGCGGTGAAGGCGCGGCTCATCGACTGCCGCGAGGCGATGGTGCGGGAGGGCCTCACCGCGGTGCAGTGCGGCGCCTTCCACCTCTCGTCGGGCGGCAAGAAGTACTTCAACACGACGCCGCTCGGCCGCGCCGTGACGACGACGGCCATCGTGCAGGCCATGCGCGAGGACGGCGTGCACGTCTTCGGCGACGGGTCGACGCACAAGGGCAACGACATCCAGCGCTTCTACCGGTACGGCATCCTCGTCGACCCGGATCTCAAGATCTACAAGCCCTGGCTCGACCAGGCGTTCGTCACCGCGTTCGGCGGCCGCAAGGAGATGAGCGAGTACCTCGAGCGGCGCAAGCTCCCCTACAAGATGGGGACGGAGAAGGCCTACTCCACCGACGCGAACGTGCTCGGCGCGACGCACGAGGCGAAGGACCTCGAGCGGCTCGACACCGGCATGCGGATCGTGAACCCGATCATGGGCGTCGCCCACTGGCGCCCGGAGGTCCAGGTCCCGACCGAGGAGATCACCGTCGCGTGGGCGCAGGGCCTCCCGGTCGAGCTGAACGGGAAGAGCTTCGGCTCGCCCTACGAGCTGTTCCTCGAGGCGAACCGCATCGGCGGGCGGCACGGGCTCGGGATGAGCGACCAGATCGAGAACCGGGTCATCGACGCGAAGAGCCGCGGCGTGTACGAGGCGCCCGGCATGGCGCTCCTCCACCTCAGCTACGAGCGCCTCCTGTCGGCGATCCACAACGAGAACACGCTCGATCTGTACTTCACCCTCGGTCGACGCCTCGGGCGGCTCCTCTACGAGGGCAAGTGGTACGACCCCGAGGCGCTCATGCTGCGCGACGCCCTGACGCGCTGGGTCGCCCCGGCGGTCACCGGCTCGGTGAAGCTCGAGCTGCGCCGCGGCGACGACTGGACGCTCCTCGACACGAAGGCCGAGTACATGAGCTACGCGCCGCACAAGCTGTCGATGGAGCGCGTGGAGGAGCCCGCCTTCTCGCCCGAGGACCGCATCGGCGCGCTCGAGCTGCAGAACCTGTCGGTCGGCGACAACCGCGCCCACCTGCTGCATCACCTCGACAGCCTGCGCCGCCTCCCCCCCGGCGGCGGCGATCCGCTCGGCCGCCTGCTCGGCGCCTCCGAGCC
>JBJMQK010000142.1:0-6402 GCA_045802735.1 Anaeromyxobacteraceae bacterium
CGCCGACCGCGAGCGCAACGTGCCGCTCGGGATCTTCACGCTGCAGGACCTCCTCCGCCGGGTGACGCTCCCGGGCGGCGACCTCGCCGAGCCCATCGCCTGCGTGATGACGAGCGGGCTCATCACGCTCGCGCCCGAGGCGACCGCGCACGAGGCCGCGCTCACCATGGCGCGGAACGGCGTCGGGCACGTGGTGGTGGTCGACGGCGACGCGCGGCTCGTGGGCGTCGTCTCCCAGGCCGACCTCTTCGGCCTCCAGCGCATGGGCGTGAAGGAGGTGAGCGACGACATCCGCGCCGCCGCCGACGTCGAGGCGCTCGCGCGCGCGGGCCTCGCGATCCGGCGCCTCACCGGGACGCTGCTCGCGCAGGGGACGGGCGCGGAGCTCATCACGCACCTCATCTCCACGCTGAACGACCTCCTCACCATCCGCATCATCGAGCTGACGGTCGACGAGTTCGAGCTGCCGCCGGTCGCGCTGTGCTGGATCGCGGCCGGGTCGGAGGGGCGGCTCGAGCAGACGGTCGCCACCGACCAGGACAACGGCCTCGTCTTCGACGCCGCCGACGGCGACGTCGAGGAGGTGCGCGCGCGGCTGTTGCCGTTCGCGCAGGCGGTGAACCAGAAGCTCCACGCCTGCGGCTTCCCGCTCTGCCAGGGCGAGGTGATGGCCGGGAACCCGCGCTGGTGCCTCTCCGTCGAGGAGTGGAAGCGCACGTTCCAGGGGTGGATCGACGCGCCGCACGGCGACGCGCTCCTCAACGCCTGCATCTTCTTCGACCTGCGGCCGATCTACGGGAGCGAGGCCCTCGCCGAGCGGCTCAGGCGCGCCGTGCTGGCGATGGCCGCCGACTCGCCCATCTTCCTGCGGCAGATGGCGACGGACGCGCTCGAGCGCGAGCCGCCGCTCGGGACCATCCGCGAGTTCGTCTTCGACGGCTCGAAGGAGTTCCCCCGCACGCTCGACCTGAAGCTCCACGGCTCGCGCCCGTTCGTCGACGCGGCGCGCGTCCTCGCGCTCGCCGGCGCGCTGCCGCACACGAGCACCGCCGAGCGCCTGCGCGCCGCGGCCGAGGCGGCGCGCTTCGACGCCGAGGGGCTCGCCGGCCTCGTCGACGGCTTCTACTTCATCCACCTCCTGCGGCTCAGGAACCAGGTGCGCGACGGCGGCGCCGCCGGCGGCGAGAACCGCGTCGCGCCGAAGGCGATGAACGACCTCGACCGGCAGATCCTGAAGGAGGCGTTCCGGCAGGCGAGGAAGCTCCAGAACCGCCTCGTGATCGACTACGGGCTGCGGGGGTGACGAGGATCGGCTGAACCCCGGGAGACGTTTCCTGGCAGGTGCCCCGGGCGTCCGTTCGCTGCATATCTCGGGTCCTGGGGGTGCTCGGTGCCGCGCCTGGTCTCCGTGAACGTGGGCGAGCCGCGCGACGTCTCGTGGCGCGGGCAGATCGTCCACACGGCCGTCTGGAAGGTCCCGGTCGTCGGTCGCCGCATGGCGAGGTGGCTCGACATCGACGGCGACCGGCAGGGGGACCTCGCCGGTCACGGCGGCGAGCACCGCGCCGTGCTCGTCTATCAGGTGCAATCGTATCGCCACTGGGAGGAGCAGCTCGGGCGCGGTGACTTCACGCCCGGGGAATTCGGGGAGAACCTCACCGTCGACGGCCTCGCCGACGACGAGGTCTGCATCGGCGATCGCTATCGCATCGGGGGAGCGCTCTTCGAGGTGTCGCAGCCGCGCGTCACCTGTTACCGGCTCGGGCTCCGCGTGGGCGAGCCGCGGATGGCGTCGCTCCTCGTGTCGCACGGCAGGCCCGGGTTCTACATGCGCGTCCTCGAGGAGGGCGAGGTCGGCGCCGGCGACGAGATCGTCCGGGTGCGCGAGGGACCCGAGCGGATGTCGGTCGCGCAGACGAGCGCGCTCCTCTACCTGCCGGGCCACGCTCGCGCGGACCTGGAGCGCGCGCTCCGGATCGGAGCGCTCAGCCCCGGCTGGCGTCACTCGTTCCAGGCGATGCTCGACGCGGAGCGGTCGGGCGGCGCCGCGGTGCAGGGCAACGTGGGGCTCGCGCCGCGACCCGTCTCGACCGCCGCGTGGCCGGGTTTCCGCCCCCTGCAGGTGACGCGGATCTCGCGGGAGAGCACGAGCGTCGTCTCGTTCGAGCTCGAGCCCGTCGATGGCCGCCCCCTCGCGCGCGCCTTGCCCGGCCAGTTCGTCGTCGTGCGCCTCCGGCCCGACGCCGCCGCGCCGCCGCTCCTGCGCAGCTACTCGCTCTCCGGCCCGCCGAGCACGGAGCGCTACCGCGTGAGCGTCAAGCGGGAGCCTCACGGCATCGCCAGCGCCTACCTGTGCGACGAGATCCAGGTCGGGGCCGTGCTCGAGGTGAGCGCGCCGCGGGGCGCCTTCGCGCTCCAGGCGGGAGACGGGCCCGTCGTGCTGCTCAGCGCGGGCGTCGGGGCGACGCCGGTCCTGGCCATGCTGCACGCGCTCGCGGCGGAGCGGTCGGCGCACGAGGTGTGGTGGCTGTTCGGCGCGCGCGACGGGGACGAGCATCCGTTCCGCGCCGAGGCGCGGGCGCTGCTGGCCGTCCTCCCGCGCGGCCACGCGAACGTCCGTTACAGCCGGCCGCGCCCCGAAGACCGTCGCGGCGTCGACTACGACGCCCCGGGGCGGCTGACGATCGCCGCGGTGCAGGCGCTCGCGGTCCCCCGCGACGCCGAGTTCTACCTGTGCGGACCGCCCGCGTTCCTCGCAGACCTCACCTCCGGCCTCGCCGCCTGGGGCGTCGGCGGGGACCGCATCCACACCGAGGCGTTCGGGCCCGGCGGCTCGACGACGCCGGGGATCACGCCCGCGTCGCCGCCGCGCAGGCCGCACGCGCCGCCGGGCGAGGCGCAGGCGGGTCCGCTGGTGTCGTTCACCCGCAGCGGGATCACCGCGCGCTGGAGCGCGGCGTACGGCAGCCTCCTCGAGCTCGCCGAGGCCTGTGACGTCCCCGTGAGGTGGTCCTGCCGGACCGGCGTCTGTCACACCTGCGAGACGGGGCTCGTCACGGGTTCCGTCGCGTATGGTCCCGAGCCGCTCGAGCCTCCCGCCAGCGGGACGGTGCTCCTGTGCTGCTCGACGCCGAGCGGCGACGTCGACCTCGACCTGTGATCACGCGCGCGCGGGTCCACGCGGCGCGTCAGGGCAGCGTCCCGCGCAGCACGAACCGCTGCGCGCGCTTCCCGGTGTCGACCTCGCCCGCGTAGACGTTCCCCTTCGAGTCGATCGCGATGTCGTGGACCCAGTGGAAGGCGCCCGCCGAGCCCCGGCTTCCCGAACTGCGCGACGAACGTGCCCTCGCACGTGAACTTCAGGATCTGGCCGTCCTCCTCGCCGTTCCCCGCGATCCAGACGAAGCCCGAGGTGTCGACGAAGATGCCGTGCTCGCTCTGGGGCCAGTCGTAGCCCTGGTGAGGCTCTTCGGCCGCTGGACGAGCCAGACGTGATCCTGGTCGTCCACGGCGATGCCCGCCACCTGGCCCATGATCCAGTCCCTGGGCAGCGGCTTCGGCCACGAGGTGTCCACGCTGAACGGCGACGAGGCGTCACCGCTGGTCGCGCCGCTCGCCCGCGCGGTCGGCGCCGACGATGACGCGCACCCGCACACGAGGGCGGAGAGGGCGGCCGTGAACCCTGCGACGTTCAGTGAAACGCGCATTGCATGGGAGTTGCAAAGGCGGGCGTGTCGCGCAGGGGAATGCGGCGGGAAGCCCCAAGCGAGTGAGGCGCCGCTACCGGCAGCGCCGGGACGCAACGCTGAGTCCGGTCAACTTTGCGTCCTCGCAGGCTGCGCCGAGCATCGCGCGCAACCGGTGCGCGGCACCGTGGCGCGAAGCGCCCTGGGCTCTTGCGGATGGCGCTACAGGCGAGCGGTGGCACCGAGCTTGCTACGGTCCACGGGTCTCCCCGTCACGCGCGGCTCACAGGGCGAGGGCGCTTGTGAGCCGGGCGTGCGGTGGAGGTGGTGGGAGCGCTTGATGCGCGAATCGATCGAGGCGGCGAGGTGGGCGTGTGTCCGACTTCCGCCGGGGCACCGGCACGAGCTTCCCGACGCGCGGCGCGCGGAGGAAGAGCGCCTTCACGACGAGATCGAGATCGCGAGCCGCCACCCGGTGGTCGAGGCGGTCCTGTCGGCGATCGCGGCGAGCGTCGTCGTGCTCAACCAGCAGCGGCAGATCATCGCGTACAGCAGCGGCGCCGCGGCGCTCCTCCATCGCCACGAGGCGCTCGGCCTGCGCCCCGGAGAGGCGCTCGGCTGCGTCAACGCACAATCGACCGCCGGCTGCGGTGCGGCGCCCGCCTGCCAGACCTGCGGCGCGCTCGGCGTCATCCTCGCCGCGAGGGAACAGGGCCGACCGATCGAGGCGGACTGGGTGATGAACCGCGTCACGGCGGACCTCGAGCTCAGCGTCCGCGCGACGCCGATCGTCCTCGACGGGGAACGGTTCATCGTCCTTTCGCTGCGCGACGTGTCGGACGAGCACCGGCGCCAGGCGCTCGAGCAGATCTTCTTCCACGACGTCCTCAACACGGTCACGGGCCTGCGAGGGTGGGCCGAGCTGCTGCGCGCCGGAGCCGGCGCGAACCCGGAGGCCGCCGACCGCGTCGCGCTCCTGTCGCAGCACATCGAGCGCGAGATCCGCGACCACAGATCCGTCGTCCTCGCGGAGCGCGGCGAGCTCTTGCCGAGCCCCGAGCACCTGCAGGCGAGCCACGTCCTCCAGGATCTCCACGGGCTGTTCAGCTCGCGCTTCGAGTTCTGCGGCCGGAAGCTCGCCGTGGAGGCCGCCGCCGCGCTCGAGCTGGAGGCCGACCCCACGCTGCTCCTGCGCGTGCTCGTCAACATGGTGAAGAACGCGCTCGAGGCGAGCGAGCCCGGCGGTACCGTGCACATCCGCTGCGCCGTGCGCCCGGCGGACGACCGCCCTGCGCCGGCGGGCGGCGCCGGGATCCGGTTCAGCGTCCAGAACGCCGGCGTCATCCCCCCGGACGTGCAGGAGCGCATCTTTCGCCGCTCGTTCAGCACGAAGGCGCACCACGGCCGAGGCCTCGGCACCTACAGCATGAAGCTGCTGGGAGAGCGGTACCTCCACGGCAGGGTGTCGTTCCTCTCGAACGAGCAGGTCGGGACGGTGTTCTCGCTGGACGTGCCGTTCCGCCCGCCCGCGCGCTCCGAGCCGTCGCCTTCGCGGGGAGGCGACCTCGTCCCGCGCGGCACCTTCGCGGCGCGGCCGGCGAATGACCCTGGTGCCGACCGCGTCGTGCGCAGGCGCATCCTCGTCATCGACGACGACCGGGACGTCCGCGAGGCGCTGGGAGAGTACCTGCGCAGCCGTCTCGGGCACGAGGTCGAGCTGGCGGAGGACGGCTCGGCCGCGATCGTGAGGGCGCGGCTCTGGAAGCCGGAGCTCGTGTTCTGCGACATCGGGCTGCAGGGCATCGACGGGTACGAGGTGGCGCGCAGGCTCCGCGCCGAACCGGTGCTGCGGCGGAGCGTCCTCGTGGCCATGACGGGCTACTCCGGGCGAGGTGGCGAGGTCCGCGCGGCGGAGGCTGGCTTCGACCTCCAGTGCACGAAGCCGCTCGACCTCGACGCGCTCGAGAGCTTCCTCCACCGCGTCACGGCGACGGCGGGGATGGGCTGAGCGCGTCGAGACTCGGGGGCCGGGTCGCCGAGGGCGCGCCCACGCCCGCGCGCCCGTGTCGCTATTCGGAGCTGATGATCGGACACACGACGATGAAGTTGCTCGCGCCGAACCGGCTGCCATCCGGCGCCGTCACGAGCCCATGGCTCGCGAGCCCGATGACGTCACCGAAGTCGCTCTGGCGCAGGTTCTGCCCGCTCGCGATCGCCGCGTCCGTCCAGGCGGCCAGGTTCACGTCCCACAGCGGGCTGTAGCGGCCCTGGCTCGGGTTCCAGCGCAGCACGTTCAACGGCGAGAGACCATCCAGGATGGCCGAGTCGAGGCCCTGACGTTGCGGATTCGCCGCACCGGTCTGGCCGTTCACGAACGCCGCCAGGCTGGCGCGCGCGGACCCCGTGCTGTCGTCACCGGCGCGCGGCGCCGCGTCGAGGGCAGGCGCGAGCGTCACGTTCTCGAGCGCGGCCGCCACGGGGTTCGACGCGTCGGTCGAGAGGTATCGCACCGCCTTCCCGCCCTGGAACCCTGGCGTCTCCTCGAGCGTCACGGTGAGCGCCGAGAAGTCGATCGCCACCACCTTCGGCGCGCGTCCGGTGTCGTTCGCGACCTGCGGCGCGTTCTCGACGGTGCCGTCCGGGAGCTCGATGAGCGGGCTGTAGCCGTCCTCGCCGACGGACGCGGGCTGCGCGGCAGCCGGCGGGAAGCCCTGCG
>JBJMQK010000461.1:0-6517 GCA_045802735.1 Anaeromyxobacteraceae bacterium
GCTTCGCGAAGCCTGTCCTGAGCGTAGGCGGCGGAGCCGCCGGAGTCGAAGGGCTCAGGGCGAACGGAACGGGAGTCCGCGTTCGCGTTCGGACCCGGACTCGGGGTCGCGTTCCGCGCGGCGCCGGCCAGCAGTCCGCACGCCAGCGCTGCCGCCCACCGACCGATCATTCGCCGAGCGTCCTCACGAGGCGCGCGCGCGCCGTCGCGAGGTCATAACCCGACCTGATGCGCTGGGCGCGCGCCGAGGTGAGCGCCGCTTGAGCGTCTACCAGGTCCACGATGCTGCCGACGCCCGCCTGGTAGCGCCCCTCGGCGAGCTCGAGGTTCTCCGTCGCCTGCGCGACGAGCACCTTCGAAACGTCGCGCCGGGCCCGCGCCTCGCCGACCGCGAGCGCCGCCTGCTCGACCTCCACCTTGACCTGGAGGACCTCGGCGGCGAGCGTCGCGCGCGCCGCGTCGGCGGCGGCGCTCGCCTCGGCCGCGCGCGCCACGTCGGCGCCGCCGTTCAGGAAGGGCCAGGTGAGCGTCCCGAGCACCTGCCAGGTGCGCGAGAGGGGGAGGTCGCTGCCGCGCCAGCCGAGCTGGCCGGACGCGCCGAGCGTCGGGTACCAGGCGTCGCGCGCCGCGCTCGCCGCGCTCTCCGCCGCGGCGATCCGGCGGTCGAGCGCGGCGAGCTCGGGGCGGGCGCGCAGGGCCCGGGCCACCGCGGCGCGCGGGTCGGGATCGGGCTCCTCCGGCGCGGCGGGCTCGGCCAGGCGTGAGTCGCCGAGGTCCTCGCCGATCGCGCCGGCGAGCGCGGCGCGCGCGTTCGCGAGCCCGTTGTCGGCCTGGATCTTCTGGATGCGGGCGTTCGCGAGGTCGACCTCGGCGCGGGTCACGTCGAAGCGCGTCCGGCGCCCCACCTCGAGGGAGGCCTGCGCGAACGCGAGGTGCCGCTCCATCTGCACGATCGTGTCGTCCGCCACCGCGACGAGCGCGCCCGACGCGAGCGCCGCGTAATAGGCCTGCCGCACCTGGAACTGCTGCTCGTCGCGGGCGGCGCCGAGGTCCGCGCGAGAGGCCTGCTCCGACGCGCGCGCCGCCCGCACCGACTCGAGCGTGCGGCCGAAGTCCCAGATCGGCGCGTCGAGGTTCAGGGTCGCCGAGTACAGATCCTGGACGCCGCTGCCGCCCGGGACCGTGGTCCCGCCGGGCGTGAGCACGTCCGAGCCGCTACGCCCCGACGACGTCTTCCCGTAGCTGGCGCTCGCCGTCCCTGCAGGCAGGAACCCGGCGAACGCCTCGCGGCTCCGCGCCGACGCCTGCGCCGCCGCGGCGCTCGTCTGCGCCACGCGGGGGTGAGCGCGGGCGCGCTGGAGCGCGTCGTCGAGCGTGAGCACCGGGCCGGAGGGCGGAGCCGGCGCGGGCGGGGAGGGCTGCGCGAGGAGGAGGGCGACGAGGAGGGCGTTCATTCGTACCGGAGCGCTTCGATGGGGTCGAGCCGCGAGGCACGCAGCGCCGGGTAGAAGCCGGCCACGACGCCGGCGAGCCCCGCGAGCAGCACCGTGCCAATCATGACGCCGGGGGAGAGGAGGGTCGGCCACTCGGCCTTCACGGCCATGATCCACGACGCCGCGGCGCCGAGGCCGAGCCCGACGAGGCCGCCGATGGCGGCGAGGACCACGGCCTCGGTCAGGAACTGGAGCAGGACGTCGCGGCCTCGCGCCCCCACCGCCATGCGGATCCCGATCTCCCGCGTCCGCTCGGTCACCGAGACGAGCATCACGTTCGCGATCCCGATGGCGCCGACGAGGAGCGAGATGAGCGCGATCGAGCCGAGGAGCAGCCCGAGGGTGGCCGTCTGCTCGTTGGCCGAGTTCTGGATCTCGGTGAGGTTGCGGATCTGGAAGTCGGGCTCGGCGGCGTCGGCGAGGCGATGGCGCTGGCGCAGCAGCGCCGTGACCTCGCGCTGCGCGTCGGCGACCATCTGCGAGGAGCGCGCCTCGACCATGAGCATGCCCACGACGTCGGACTGGGTGCCCTGGATGCGGCGGACGAGCGTGCTCCAGGGCATGACGATGATGTCGTCCTGGTCCTGCCCGTAGCTGCCCTGTCCCTTCGCCGCGAGGACCCCCACCACCTTGCAGGGCACGTGCTTCACGCGGATCTGCTCGCCCACCGCGGGCGCCTCGCCGAAGAGCTTCTCCCGCACGGTCTGGCCGATGAGGCAGACCTTCGCCCCGGCCGCCTCCTCCTCGCGGCCGAACGCCTCGCCCTCGGCGAGCGGCCAGCCGCGCACCTGCAGGAACGCCGCGGTGGTGCCCTGCACGCTCGTGAACCAGTTCTGGTCCCCGTAGACGATCTGCGCGCCGGCGCGGTTCACCGGCGCGACGGCGGCCACGGTCTGCCCGAGGTCGCGCTCGATGGCGCGCGCGTCGTCCACGGTGAGCGTCTGCGTCGCCCCGGCGCCGGTGGCGGCGCCGCGGTTGCTCATCGAGCCCGGCACCACCATGAGCAGGTTCGACCCGAGCGACGCCATCTGCTGCGCGACCTTGGCGCGCGCGCCCTGGCCGAGCGCGACGGTCGCGACGACCGCGGCGACCGCGATGACGATGCCGAGCATGGCGAGCGCGGAGCGCAGCTTGTTGCGCCGCAGCGCGCGCAGCGCGGTGCGGAGCGCGGGGAGGAGGGTCACGTCGCCACCTCGGCCGCGGCGCCGCGGGCGAGGCGCCGCCGCGGCACCGGCACGTCGGACAGGATCTTGCCGTCCTTGAACGTGACGATGCGCTTCGCGTGCTCGGCGATGTCGGGCTCGTGCGTCACGAGCAGCACGGTGAGGCCGTCGTCGTTCAGCGCCTGGAACAGGCCCATGACGTCGACGCTCGTCGCCGAGTCGAGGTTGCCGGTGGGCTCGTCGGCGAGGAGGAGCTTCGGCGCGTTCACGAGCGCCCGCGCGATCGCGACGCGCTGCTGCTGGCCGCCGGAGAGCTGCGCCGGGGTGTGGTCCTGACGGCTGCCCAGCCCGACGCGCCCGAGCGCCTCGGACGCGCGGCGGTGGCGCTCCTTCGTGGAGATGCCCTGGTAGAGCATCGGCAGCTCGACGTTCTCGAGCGCGCTCGTCCGCGGCAGGAGGTTGAACCCCTGGAACACGAAGCCGAGGGAGCGGCCGCGCGCCTGCGCCAGCGCGTCGCGCGAGAGCGCTCCCACCTCCTCGCCGTCGAGGAGGTAGGTGCCGCTCGTCGGCCGGTCGAGGCAGCCGACGACGTTCATGAACGTGCTCTTCCCCGAGCCCGACGCGCCCATGATCGCGACGAACTCGCCGGCGGCGAGGTCGAGCGACACGCCGGCGAGCGCGCGCACGGAGACGTCGCCCATGCGGTAGACCTTCTCGATGTCGATCGCCCGCACGATCGGCGCGTGCTTCGACTCCGCTCCCGCTGCGCGGGAGCGACGCTCAGCATGAACGGCTGGAGGGTCTCGGGTGGTCATGACTGGTCGTTCAGAAGAGCCCGCGCCGCGGGCCGCCACCAGGACCCTGCGCGCCGGGCGCCGCGGCGCCGCTCCCGGTGTCGCCCACGACGACCTGGTCCCCCTCGGCGAGGCCGGCGACGACCTCCGTCTGCCGCCCATCGGAGATCCCGACCTGCAGGTCGACCCCGACCGTTCGGCCGTTCTCGAGCCGGTACACGCGCCCGCGCCGTGCGCCCCGGCGCTCGGCGCCGTCGGGTGGGGGCGCCGCCGCCGGACGCTCGCCCGTGTCGGCGCGCGCGACGCCGGGCGTCCCGCTGCGCTGCGGCGCGCCACCGCCCGTGCCGCCGCCCTTGCGGCTCCCGCCTCCGCCCGGCGGCGGCTCTCCGGCGGGCCGGTAGCGGAGCGCCGCATTCGCGACGCGCAGCACGTCGTCGCGCTGGTTCGTCACGATCGTCACCGACGCCGTCATGCCCTGACGGAGCTTCCGCTCCGGGTTCGGCGCGTCGAGGACGGCGGCATAGGTGACGACGTTCTGGATCGTGGTCGGGGCCTGGCGCACCTCGCGGATGCGCCCCTGGAACACCTCGCCCGGAAACGCGTCGACGGTGAAGCGCGCCAGGAGCCCCTCGCGCACCTTCCCCACGTCGGCCTCGTCGATGTTGGCGAGGATCTGCATGCGGGTGAGGTCGTTGGCGATGAGGAAGAGCGTCGGCGTCTGCAGGCTCGCGGCGACGGTCTGGCCCACGTCCACGCTGCGCTGGATCACGATGCCGTCGATGGGGCTGCGGATCTTGCAGAGCGCCACGTTCGTCGCGGCCGTGTCGCGGTCGGCGCGGGCCTGGAGGACGCGCGCCTGGGAGCCCTGCAGCGCGGCCTGGGCGCCCTCGCGCGCCGCCACCGAGGCGTCGACGTCGGCCTGCGCGACGAGGTTGCGCTTCGCGAGCTCGAGGCTACGCCGCTCGGTCCGCTCCGCGTCGGCGAGCGCCGCCTTCGACTTCATGACGTCGGCGTCGGCGGCGGCGAGCCCCGCCACGGCGCGCTCGAGCGCGGCGTTGAAGAGCCGCGGGTCGATCTCGGCGAGGACCCGGTCCTTCTTCACGGGCGAGTTGAAGTCGACGTGCAGCTTCAGGATGGTCCCCGAGACCTGCGTGCCGATGTTGACTGTGACGAGCGCGCCGACGTCGCCGGTCGCGGACACCACCTCCGCGAGGGCGCCCCTGGTGACGGGTTCCGTTCGGTACGCGGCCTTCGGCTCGCGATTGCAGGCGAGGGCGAGCGCGAGGGCGAGGCCGGCGAGGGGGGGGACGTGGAGTGCGCGCATGGGGACGGCGGCGATGATACGGCGAACCCCTCTTCGGGTCTCACCCTTCACGAAAGTTCACGGGGCCGGACCTGCGGCGCGGCGCCCTGCGAATCCTCCGTCGCCGGGTATACTCCCACCGCACATGGCCACCTGGATGAAGCTCGGGCTGATCGGCGTCCTCTCGCTCGCGGGCGTCGAGCTCGCCCTCCACAAGCCGAAGCCGAAAGCGGCGCACGGCCCCCCAGCCCCGGCGTTCACGCTCCCGGACACCGCGGGCCACGCGGTGTCGCTCGCGTCGCTCAAGGGCAGGGTCGTGGCGGTGAACTTCTGGGCGTCGTGGTGCGGCCCCTGTCGCGAGGAGATCCCCGACTTCGCGAAGGTCTACGCGGCGCACCGCGGCAAGTGCTTCGAGATGCTCGGGCTCGCCGAGGAGTCGGGCACGCGCGAAGAGGTCGTGGCGAGCGCGAAGCAGCTCGGCATCAACTACCCGGTCCTCCTCGACGAGGACGGCAAGGTGAGCGACGACTTCAAGGTCCCCGCCTACCCGCGGACGTTCCTCATCGACGCGGAGGGCAACGTCCGGAAGGCGTTCGAGGGATCGGTCGACGCCGACGACCTCGAGAAGGCGCTCGCGCCGCTCCTCGCCGAGGCGCCGTCCTGCACCCGGGTGTGAGGCTCTGGTGTCGGCGCTGGGCGGGCGCGGCGTGCGCGGTTATGTGACGCGGGTGGAAAACCGCTGCGCCATCTGCCGAAAGCCGGTCGCCCCGCGCCCAGCCAACCGGGCGTACCCGTTCTGCTCCGACCGCTGCCGCCTCGTCGATCTCGCGAAGTGGCTCGGCGAGGAGTACCGCGTCCCGGGTCCGCGCGCGGGTGACGGCGAGGCGCGCAGCAACCCCGCCGCCGAGGACGCCGAGGACGAGCGGTGACGCGCCCGGTGCTGTACCTCGTGCGCGCGCTCCCGGGCGCGCGGCTCGAGGGTGTCGCGGCGCTGTTCGAGATCCGCGGGAACGCCGCGCGGCCGCCGGGCCGCGAACAGCTCCTCGCCGAGCTCGGCGACGCGGCCGTGCTCGTCCCCACCTACCTCGATCGCGTGGACGCGGCGCTCCTCGACGCCGCGCCGCGCGTGCGGCACGTCGCGTCGTACGGCGTCGGCGTGAACCACATCGACCTCGACGCCTGCCGCGCGCGCGGTGTCCTCGTCACGAACACGCCCGACGTCCTCACGAACGCCACCGCCGACATGGCGATGGCGCTGCTCCTCGCCGCCGCGCGCCGCGTCGCGGAGGGCGACCGCCTCATCCGCGCGGGCGGCTGGAAGGACGCCGACCCGTCGTGGATGCTCGGCACCGAGGTGAGCGGCAAGACGCTCGGGATCGTCGGCTTCGGGCGCATCGGGCAGGCGGTGGCGCGCCGCGCCGCCGGGTTCGAGCTGCGCATCCTCTACACGAGCCCGCGCGAGGCGGGCTTCCCCGGCGCGCGCCGCGTCTCGCTCGAGGAGCTGTTGCGCGAGAGCGACTTCGTCTCGCTGCACGCGCCGCTCACCGAGGAGACGAGGGATCTCCTCTCGCGCGAGCGGCTCGCGCTCATGAAGCCCGGCGCCATCGTCGTGAACACCGCGCGCGGGCCCGTCGTGGACGACGCGGCGCTCGCCGAGGCGCTGCGCAGCGGGCGCGTCGCGGCCGCCGGGCTCGACGTCTTCCGGGACGAGCCGCGCGTGCCGGAGCCGTACCGCGCGCTCGACAACGTCGTGCTGACGCCGCAC
>JBJMQK010000504.1:0-3720 GCA_045802735.1 Anaeromyxobacteraceae bacterium
GACCATGTCCATGAACGGCGAGCTGCACCTCGGGGCCTACCCCCTCCCGCTCGACGGCCGCTCCGCCGGCCTCGGCCAGGCGGCGGAGCGCTGGAGCCGCCTCGCGTACGGCGCCGCGCTCGCCTTCATGGTGACGCTGTACGCGAACCCGGCGTTCTACTGGCCGATCTTCGAGAAGGCCCGCCTCGGCATCGTGACGGGCGCGCTCTGCGCGTTCGCCGTCCTCATGCGGCGCCTCACCTCGGGCGAGGCGCTCCGCCTCGGCGGGCCGCCGGCGACGCTGCTCTTCCTGTACGCGGCGACGATCCCGCTGTCGTACGCGTGGACGATCGCGCCCGAGCGCACCGCGGACGCCGTCGCCGACATCGTGAAGCTCCTCGTGCTCTACGTCGCGCTCGTGAACGCGCTCGACACGCCGGGGCGCCTCCGGGCGTTCCTCGTGATCGGCGCGATCACCACGCTCGCGCCGTCGCTCGGCGGCATCGAGCGCTGGCTCGAGGACGACAACCTCGTCGAGGGGTACCGCACCGCGTGGCGCGGCAACTACGCCGACCCGAACCGCCTCGCGATGGGCGTCGTCCTGCTCCTCCCGGCGGCGCTGGTCATGGCCTCCCAGGTGCGGCGCGCGTGGGTCAAGGCGCTCCTCTACTTCACGGCGGCGGCGAACCTCGCCGTCATCGTCCTCACGCACTCGCGATCGGGCTCCATCGCGATGGCGGCGGGCCTCGCGCTCACGTTCCTGCGCGGCCGGCGCAAGGGGCGCGGCCTCGTGCTCGCGGGCGTGGGCCTCGCCCTGCTGGTCGCGCTCGCTCCCGAGAGCTTCTGGCGACGCAACGAGACCATCGCCGACTACCAGGAGGACGCGTCGTTCCAGGGGCGCGAGCACGCGTGGTCGCTCCTCAAGGTCATCGCCGCGGAGCGGCCGCTCTCGGGCGTCGGCGCCGGTGCGTTCATCGCATCGTGGGACCAGTTCGCGCCGCTCTCGGCCGGCGGCCAGCACCTCATCGCGCACAACATCTTCATGGAGATCATGGGCGAGCAGGGCGCGCTCGCGCTGCTCCTGTTCGGCGGGTTCGCGGGGTGGATCTTCGTGCGGCTCTGGATGGCGGGCGCCGACCCCGGGGGCGGCGCCGAGGCGCGCGCGATCCTCGCCGGCCTGGTCGCGTTCCTCATCTGCGAGCTCGTGAACGGCTACTCGCGCAACTTCAACCTGTACGTGGCGTTCGCCGCGGCGATCGCCGCCATCTCGCAGGCGCGCACGCGCGCGAAGCTCGCCGCGGCGTCGGCGGGCCCGTGACGGCGCCGGCGCGCGTCCTCGTCCTCCAGAACCGCTTCCTCATCGGCGGCGGCGAGCGGCAGACCGTCCTGCACCTCGAGACGATCGACCGGCGGGCATGGGAGCCCGTCGTCGCGTGCCTCAAGCTCGAGGGCGAGCACCTCGACGACCTCGCGCGCCTGGGCGTGCCGGCGACGGCGCTCGGCGTGACGAAGCTCGCGACGCCTGCGCTCGTCCTGCACGTCGCGCGGCTCGCGGCGCGGGTCCGGCGCGAGCGCGTCGCGGTCGTCCACGCGCAGGACTTCTTCACGAACGTGCTCGGGGGGCTCGCCGCCCGGCTCGCCGGCGTCCCCGTCGCGGTCACGCGGGTGGACCTCGCCCACGCGCTCGACCCGGCGCGCCGCGGGCTCCTCGCCGCGATCTCGCGCCTCGCCTCGCGCGTCGTCGTGAACGCGCTCTGCATCCGCGACCTGTGCCTGCGCGACGGCGTCGCCCCCGACCGCATCGCCGTCGTGCGGAACGGCCTCGACCTGCCGCGCTTCGACGCCGAGGCGCGCGCCGCGCCGGCGGGCGACGCGCTCGGCGGGGGCGGCCGCTGGATCGTGCACGTCGCCAACATGCACCATCCGGTGAAGGGGCAGCGCGACCTGCTCCTCGCGCTGCGCGAGGTCGTCCGCGAGGCGCCGGACGCGCGGCTGGCGCTCGTGGGGGACGGCGTGCGGCGCGGCGCGCTCGAGCGCCTCGCCCGGGAGCTGGGCGTCGCCGACCGCTGCACCTTCCTCGGCGCGCGGCGCGACGTCCCGGCGCTGCTCGCGCGCGCCGCGCTCGCCGTGTCGGCGAGCCACGCCGAGGGCATCTCCAACGCGATCCTCGAGGCGCTCGCGGCGAGGCGGGCGGTCGTGGCGACGGCGGCGGGCGGCACGCCCGAGGTGGTGCGGGACGGCGTGACCGGCCTCCTCGTCGCCCCCGGCGCGCCGGCGCAGCTCGCGGCGCGCATCGTGACGCTGCTCCGCGATCCGGGGCTCGCGCGCCGCCTCGGCGAGGAGGGGCGCGCCGCCGTCGCGCAGGACTTCGGCGTGGAGCAGATGCGCCAGAGCTACGACGCGCTCTACCGGGGCCTCCTCGCCGAGGCGGGGCGAGCGCCCCCGCGGACGCAGCGTGCGGGTACTTTCGAGGTCCCCCCGTCCGGCCGGACCCGCGACGTGTCCTCCGGCCACGCGACTGTTCGCGCGACGTGATCTCGGTCAAGTTGGTTCGACGCTGGTTTCCTGTCGGCCGGAGGCGTTTCGATGCGGGAGGTCGTCGGCGCCGGTTCGATCGGGGACGGGCACGACCTCTTCCGCGCGATCCTCGCCGAGGTGCCGGTGGGCGTCGCCGTGGTCCGCGCGCCCGAGCTGGTGTTCGAGCTCGTGAACCCCGCTTATCAGGGTGTCGCGCCGCGGGCGACACCGGGGCGGAGCCTCGCGGCGGCCTGGCCCGGCTGCGCCGACCAGCACCTCGCGCTCGTCGCGCACACCGTCGAGACGGGCGAGCCGTCGCGCGCGGAGGACGTCGCGTCGAACGGCGCGGCCGCGCCGCAGGGGGGCGCGGGCGGGCGCTTCTTCACGCTCGGCTACCACCCGCTCGGCGGCGACGCGCACGGCGGCGCGTTCCTGCTCGGCACCGTCACCGAGACGACCGCGCACGTCGAGGCGAGGCGCAGGGCCGAGGCGGCCGAGGCGCGCGCCTGGGAGGTCGCGCACCGCGAGGAGCAGCTCATGGCCATCGTGGGCCACGACCTGCGCACGCCGCTCTCGGCGATCACCCTCGCCACCGAGCTCATGTTCCGCCGCGGCGCCCTCGCCGGGAACGACGGCGTCGCGCTCGGGCGCATCGCGAGCAGCGCGAACCGGATGTCGGCCATCGTCCGCGACCTCCTCGACGTGGCGCGCGCGCGCCAGGGCCTGGGGCTCCGCATCGAGACGGTGCCGGTCGACCTCGCCAAGCTCTCCGGGCGCATGCTGCAGGAGTTCGGCTCCGTCGCGGACGGCGGCCGCGTGACCCTGGCGGTGGAGGGCGACGCGACGCTGCGCGCCGATCCCTCCCGGCTCGAGCAGGTCCTCGCGAACCTCGTCGGGAACGCCTGCCAGCACGGGGCGGACGGACCGATCACCGTGTGCGTCACCGGGCGCGAGGCGGAGGTCGCGATCTCCGTGCACAACTTCGGCGCGCCGATCCCGTCGTCCGTCCTGCCGCACGTCTTCGAGCCGTTCCGCCGTGGGGCGAGCGCGCCCGGCGCCGCCGACGAGCGCGACGGCAGCGTCGGCCTCGGGCTCTTCATCGTGCGCGAGATCGTGCTTGTCCACGGCGGCACCGTGGAGGTGTCGTCGGAGCCGCGCCGCGGGACGACGTTCACCGTGCGGCTGCCGCGCGGGTGACGCGATCGCGGTCCGCGCGCGCGGGCG
>JBJMQK010000118.1:0-10161 GCA_045802735.1 Anaeromyxobacteraceae bacterium
CACCTCGCGCGCCTCGGGGCGGTAGAGCTCGGGATCGACGCTGCAGTAGAGCGCCCGCGCGCGCTTCGCGCCGAGGTCCCGCTCGATGTGGCGCAGCGTCGGACCGCCCGTGAACGACAGGTAGAGGTCGTACTTCGGCACGAGCTCACGCGAGAGGTAGTCGCAGTCGCCGCGGGCGAGCCGCGCGAGCGTCACCGGCGTGTCGATGTCGTAGAACGCGGTCTTGCCGCCGGCGCGGGCGGTGACCCACGCGCCGATCTCGACGCCCTGCGGGACGTAGGATCCGACGATGACGACGTCGGCGCGCCGCACGTCGCGCTCGAAGCGATCCTTCAGGTCCTCCACGCTCCGGTACAGCTCGGTCCGACCCCAGGGGGGCCGCGGCAGGTCCCGGTTCTCCGCGTACCAGGGCACGTCCCGCTCGAGGAACAGCACGCGGTGCCCGCGCCGCGCCAGCTCGCGCACGAGCCCGCGGTACGTCGTGGCGTGGCCGTTTCCCCAGGACGAGGTGATGGAGAGCCCGAGGAAGACGATGTCGAGCGACGGCGGCGGGCTCACGCGCGCGCCTCGCCGAGGGCCGCCTCGACCTCGAGCGCCCGGTGCGCGTAGGTGTGGTGGGCGAGCACGCGCCGCCGGGCGGCCTCGCCGATGCGCCGGGCGCGCTCCGGCGCGAGCCCGTCGAGGTGACCTGCCACCTCGTCGCCGCTCCGCGCGACGAGCACCTCCTCGTCGGGCTCCAGGAAGAGCTCGATGCCCTCCCAGGCGTCGGAGACGAGGCATGCGCCGGCGCCCGCGGCCTCGAACACCCGCGTCGGGGGCGAGAACCCGAAGCGGGCCATGGAGTCGCGGTTGACGTTGAGCACGGCCCGCGCGGAGCAGTTGAGCGCGTTGTGGTCGGCGGTGGGGACGTGGCCGATCCAGCGCACGTTGGGGGGGAGCGCGAGGTCGCCCCAGCCGGCGCCGCCGAAGAGGAGGCGCTTCCCGGGGAGTCGCCGGGCCGCGCCGAGGAAGAAGTCCTTCACGCGCGCCTCGCGGTCCGGCAGGCGGTTCCCGAGGAACGCGAGGTCGCAGGCGAGGCGCTCCTCCGGCGCCACGGGGTGGTGCGTGTCCGGATCGAGCGCGTTGTAGATCGGGACGCAGGCGCGCGCGCCGAGCGCGAGGTAGGCGTCGACGACCGGCCTTCCTCCGCCGTAGGTGAACACCGCGTCGTAGCGCGGGACGAGGTCTCTGAACGGATCGCACGGATCGGCCGCCACGCGCTCGAGCGTCGCGGGGGCGTCGACGTCCCAGAACGCGACCCGGTTGCCCTCGCGGCGCGCGTCGAGCACGCGCTGCTCGAGCTCCGCGTCGCGCACGCCCACGCCGCTCGCCTTCACCACGAGGTCGGCCCCGCGCGCGTCCTCGAGGCAGCGGTCGAGCTCGGCGTCGCCGTCGGGCTTCCACACGACCACGCGCGCCCAGGGTGGATCGGCGATGTCGCGGTGCGCCTGCCGCTCGTAGGCATCGGGCTCGTAGAACGTGATCGCATGGCCGCGCGCGGCGAGCGCGCGCAACAGGCCGCGGTAGTACGTGGCGGCCCCGTTCCAGTAGGCGGAGACGAGGCTCGATCCGAAGAACGCGACGCGCATGCGTGTCCCAGGCACCTCATCGAAGGTGTGCCTCGCCGGCGGGCAGGGCATCGGCCCCATCGGAGTAAGCAGGCAGGGCGGCACCCCGCCGGCATCACCCACAGTGGAGACACGTCGCGTGACGATCACGGTGCGTCGACGCGGATCGACCCGCCCCGGTGGGTTGCGGGAGCGCTCGCCGCGGCTCAGCTTGACGCTGCGAGGTCTCCCGGGCATGGCGAAGAAGACGGTACTCATCACTGGCGGTGCAGGGTTCATCGGGTCGCACCTCGCGGATCACCTCCTCGCCCGCGGGTACGCGGTGCGCGCGCTCGACAACCTTTCACCGCAGGTGCACGGCGACGAGGCGGCCCGCCCGCGCTACCTGCACCGCGACGTGGAGCTCGCCGTCGGCGACGTCCGCGACCCGCACGCCGTGCGCCGCGCGCTCTCCGGCGTCGACGCCGTGTTTCACCTCGCGGCGATGGTCGGCGTCGGCCAGAGCATGTACGAGGTCGAGCGCTACACCTCGGTGAACAACGTAGGCACGGCGGTGCTGCTCGAGGCCCTCATCGAGCGCCCGGTCGAGCGGCTCGTGGTCGCATCGAGCATGAGCCTCTACGGCGAGGGGCTCTACCGCGACGCCGCCGGCGCCGTGGTGGCGGCCGCCGAGCGTCCGCTCGAGCAGCTCACCGCGCGCGAGTGGGAGCCTCGCGCGCCGGGTGGCGAGCGGCTCACGCCCATCGCGACGCCGGAGTGGAAGGCGCCGTCCTTGCCCTCGGTGTACGCGCTCTCGAAGTACGACCAGGAGCGCCTCTGCCTCACCATCGGCCGCGCCTACGGCATCCCGGCGGTGGCGCTGCGCTTCTTCAACGTGTACGGGACCCGCCAGGCGCTGTCGAACCCGTACACGGGCGTGCTCGCCATCTTCGCCGCGCGCTACCTCAACGACCGGCCGCCGCTCGTGAACGAGGACGGCCGGCAGCGGCGCGACTTCGTGGCGGTGCAGGACGTCGCGCTCGCGTGCCGGCTCGCGCTCGAGGTGCCCGGCGCGGCCGGCAGGGTGTTCAACGTCGGGAGCGGCCGGAGCTACACGGTGACCGAGGTGGCCGAGCGGCTCGCGGCGGTGCTCGGGAAGTCGCACATCGCGGCGGAGATCACCGGCAAGTACCGCATGGGCGACATCCGCCACTGCTTCGCCGACATCTCGCAGGCGCGCGCCGTCCTCGGCTACGAGCCGCAGGTGGAGTTCGAGGACGGCCTGCTCGAGCTCGCCGGATGGCTCGAGGGCCAGGTGGCGCACGATCGCGTGCAGGAGGCGGCGTCGAAGCTCGCGGCGCTGGGGCTCTCGCTGTGAGCGCCGCGGCGTCGAGCGCGGCCGGGCCGAAGCGGGTCCTCATCACCGGCGGCGCCGGCTTCATCGGGACGAACCTCGCCGACCGGCTCGCGCGCGAGGGCGAGCCGGTCCTCCTCTTCGACGATCTGTCGCGGCCCGGCGTCGAGCGGAACGTCCGCTGGCTGACGGCGACGCACCCCACCCTCGTCGAGGTCGAGCGCGGCGACACCCGCTCGCAGGCGCGCGTCGCGCGCGTGGTCCGCGACGCCTCGTCGGTCTTCCACCTCGCCGCGCAGGTGGCGGTGACGACGAGCCTCACCGATCCCATCCACGACTTCGAGGTGAACGCGCGGGGCACGCTCAACGTGCTCGAGGCGGTGCGCGCGCGATCGAGGCCACCGCCGCTCGTCTTCACCTCGACGAACAAGGTGTACGGCGCGCTCGACGACGTGGAGGTCGTCGCCGGGCCGCTGCGCTACGCGCCGCCGCCCGGGTCGCCCTGGGCGCGCGGCATCGGCGAGGCGCGCCCGGTCGAGTTCCACAGTCCGTACGGCTGCTCGAAGGGGTCCGCCGACCAGTACGTCCTCGACTACGCCCGCACCTATCGCCTGCCGGCCATCGTGTTCCGCATGAGCTGCATCTACGGCCCGCACCAGCACGGGAACGAGGACCAGGGCTGGCTCGCGCACCTCATCCGCGCGGCGCAGCGCGGCGAGCCCATCACCATCTACGGCGACGGGAGGCAGGTGCGCGACGCGCTGTTCGTCGAGGACCTCGTCGACGCCTTCCTGCTCGCGCGCACCGGCATGCACCGCGCCGCCGGCCAGGCGTTCAACGTGGGCGGCGGCCCGCAGCGCACGCTGTCCCTCCTCGAGCTCGTCTCGATGATCGAGGAGCTCGACGGGGAGCGGCCCGTCGTGAAGTACGACGCGTGGCGCGCCGCCGACCAGCGCTGGTACGTCTCCGACACGCGCAAGATCGAGCGGACGCTCTCGTGGCGCCCCACCGTGGGCGTCGCGGAGGGCGTGAGGCGCCTCCACTCATGGCTGCGCGCCGAGGAGCGCGCCGTGCCCCCCGAGGCCGCCGAGGTCCACGTCTAGGCTCCTCGCCGCGAACGAGATGACGATCGCCACCGCCTCGCGACCCGGGCGTGCGCAGCGCATGCGCGCCGCCGTCCTCGCCGCCCCCGGCCGCGTCGAGCTCGACGAGGTGCCGATCCCCGAGCCCGGGCCCGGCCAGGTGCGCGTGCGCGTCGCCGGGTGCGGGCTCTGCGGGTCGAACCTGCCGCCGTTCGAGGGGCGCCCCTGGTTCACCTACCCGTTCGCACCCGGCGCCCCCGGGCACGAGGGCTGGGGCATCGTGGACGCGCTCGGCCCCGGCGTCGTCGCCTTGTGCGAGGGGGATCACGTCGCGACGCTGGGTGGCAGCGCGTTCGCGGAGTACGAGGCCGTCGACGCGGCCTCGTCGGTGAAGCTGCCGCCGGCGCTCGCCGGACGCCCTTTCCCCGGCGAGCCGCTCGCCTGCGCGGTGAACGTCTTCCGGCGCAGCGGGATCGCCGCAGGGCAGACGGTGGCCGTCGTCGGGGTGGGCTTCATCGGCGCGGTGCTCGTCGGGCTCGCGGCGCGCGCCGGCGCGCGCGTCATCGCGGTGGGGCGGCGGCCCTTCGCGCTCGACCTCGCCCGCCGCATGGGTGCGGCCGCGGCGGTGGAGCTCGGCGAGGTCTGGCCGACCTTCGAGCGCGTGCGCGCCGAGGCCGGCGGGAAGCTCCTCGACGTGGCCGTCGAGGCGGTCGGGCTCGAGGCCCCGCTCGAGCTCGCCGGGGAGCTCGTGCGCGAGCGCGGCCGGCTCGTCATCGCCGGGTACCACCAGGACGGGCGACGGTCGGTGAACCTGCAGTCCTGGAACTGGCGCGGCATCGACGTCGTGAACGCGCACGAGCGCGACCCGGCGATCTACGCCGAGGGGATGCGGCTCGCGGTCGACGCGGTCGTGGAGGGGCGGCTCGACCTCGCTCCGCTCGTCACCCACCGCTTCCCGCTCGATCGGATCGGCGACGCCTTCGCGGCGATGCGCGACCGGCCGGACGGCTTCATGAAGGCCTGGGTGGCGCCGTGAGCGAGGCCGGAACCGCTCACCCTGAGCGTAGCGGCCGCGCCGCGGCCGCGGAGTCGAAGGGCCGTCCCCACCTCGGCTTCCTCGGCGTCGGCTGGATCGGGCGCAACCGCATGGAAGCCATCGCGCGGAGCGGGTGCGCCAACCTCGCCGCGGTCGCCGAGCCCTCCGAGGACGCCGCGCGCGAGGCAGCGCAGGTGGCGCCCGGCTGCGCGATCGTGCCGACCCTCGACGCGCTCCTCGACCTGCCGCTCGACGGCGTCGTCATCGCCACGCCGAGCGCGCTCCACGCCGACCAGGCGGTGCGCGCGCTCGAGCGCGGGGTGGCGGTGTTCTGCCAGAAGCCGCTCGGCCGCACCGCGGACGAGGTGCGGCGCGTCGTCGCCGCGGCGCGCGGGGCGGACCTCCTCCTCGGCGTCGACCTCTCGTACCGGTTCGTGCGCGGCGTCCCCGCGCTGCGCGAGCTCGTGCGCTCGGGCGCGCTCGGGCGCGTCTACGCGGTGGACCTCGTCTTCCACAACGCCTACGGCCCCGACAAGGCGTGGTTCTACGACGTCGCGCAGGCGGGCGGCGGCTGCGTCATGGACCTCGCCATCCACCTCGTCGACCTCGCGCTGTGGACCCTCGATTTCCCGGCCGTGAACGTGCTCGCGAGCCGCCTCTCGGCGAAGGGGCGCGCCATCGCGGGGCGCGGCGAGGTGGAAGATCACGCCTCGGCGCTCCTCGACATCCCGGGCGGTCCGACCGTCCAGCTCGCCTGCTCGTGGCGCCTCGCCGCCGGGCGCGACTGCGTCATCGAGGCTTCCTTCTACGGCACGGAGGGCGGTGCGAGCCTGCGGAACGTCGGCGGCTCGTTCTACGACTTCACGGTCGAGCGCTTCACGGGGACGTCGCGCGAGATGCTCGCCCAACCACCCGACTCATGGGGGGGGCGCGCCGCCGTGGCGTGGGCCGAGGCGCTCGCCGGGGGCGCGCGCTACGATCCGGCGGTCGAGGGCCTCGTCCAGGTCGCGGGGGCGCTCGACGACGTGTACGCGCGTTCGCGGCCGGGCGAGACGTCATGAAGGTGCTCATGACTGCCGACACCCTCGGCGGCGTCTTCACCTACGCAATCGAGCTGGCGGGCGCGCTCGCGCGCCGCGGCGTGAACGTCGCGCTCGCGGCCAAGGGCGGTTGCCTCGACGACGCGCAGTGGGAGGCGGCGCGGGAGGTCCCCGGCCTCGAGGTGTTCGAGAGCGCGGGGAAGCTCGAGTGGATGGAGGAACCGTGGGAGGACGTGCGCCGTGACGGCGCCTGGCTCCTCGACCTCGCCGAGCAGCTCCGCCCCGACGTCGTGCACCTCAACGACTACGCGCACGGGGCGCTGCCCTTCGCGGCGCCGAAGGTGGTCGTCGCGCACTCCTGCGTCTTCTCCTGGTTCGAGGCGGTGCGCGGGACGCCGCCGCCCCCGTCCTTCGACCGCTACCGCCGCGAGGTGGCGCTCGGCCTCGCCGCGGCGGACCTCGTCGTCGCGCCCACGCGCGCCATGCTCGGCGCGCTCGAGCGCCACTACGGCGTCCTCCCGGCGACGCGGATCATCCCCAACGGGCGCGCGGCAGGGCGCTTCCCGCCGAGCGAGAAGGAGGCGCTCATCCTGTGCGCGGGCCGGCTCTGGGACGCGGCGAAGAACACGGCGCTCCTCGACGCCGTCGCGGGCGACCTCGCCTGGCCGGTGCTGCTCGCCGGCGAGGAGGAGCACCCCGATCCGGCGCACCGCGGGCGGTCCGGCCCGCGCCACGCGCACGCCCTCGGCCGCCTCCGCGCGAGCGCCCTCTCCTGCTTCTACGCGCGCTCGGCCATCTACGCCCTCCCCGCCCGCTACGAGCCCTTTGGCCTGTCCGTGCTCGAGGCTGCGCTCGCCGGCTGCGCGCTCGTGCTCGGCGACATCCCGAGCCTGCGCGAGACCTGGGACGGGGCCGCGCTGTTCGTCGATCCCGGCAGCCCGGACCTCCTGCGGACGCTGCTCGCCGGCGTGATCGAGCGCGACGACCTGCGTGCGGAGCTCTCCGCGAAGGCCCGCGCCCGGGCGCTCCACCTCACGCCGGCGCGCATGGCCGAGGCTTACCTGGAAGCGTACGGCGAGCTCACGGCCGTGGAGCGGCGCGAGGAGACGACGTCTTGCGGATCGTGATCTTCTGCCATTCGATCGTCTCGGACTGGAACCACGGGAATGCGCATTTCCTGCGCGGCGTGGCGACGGAGCTGCTGGCTCGCGGCCACGAGCTCGCGCTGTACGAGCCCGCCGACGCCTGGAGCGTCCGGAACCTCCTCGCCGAGGCGGGCGAGGACGCCCTGCGGCGCTTCCATGCCGCCTACCCTCGGCTCGACTCCACCCGCTACGACCTCGCGACGCTCGACGTCGACCGCGCGCTCGCGGGCGCCGACCTCGTGCTCGTCCACGAGTGGAACGACCCCGAGCTCGTCCGCCGCGTCGGCGACCACCGCCGGCACCACACGGGCTACGTGCTCCTCTTCCACGACACGCACCATCGCGCGGTGACCGACCCCGCCGCGATGCGCGCGTTCGAGCTCGACGGGTACGACGGCGTCCTCGCCTTCGGCGAGGTGATCCGCGAGATCTGGGTCGCGCGCGGCTGGGCGCGGCTGGCGTTCACCTGGCACGAGGCGGCGGACGCCCGCGTCTTCCGGCCTCACCCCGAGGTCCTGCGGCGCGGCGATCTCGTCTGGATCGGCAACTGGGGCGACGACGAGCGCACCGCCGAGCTGCACGAGTACCTGCTCGACCCGGTGCGCGCGCTGGGGCTCGCGGCGCGCGTGCACGGCGTGCGCTACCCCGAGGCGGCGCGGCAGGCGCTGGCAGAGGCCGGGATCGAGTACCTCGGCTGGCTCCCCAACTTCGAGGCGCCGCTCGCGTTCGCGGCGCACCGGGTGACCGTCCACGTGCCGCGGCGGCCGTACGTCGAGGCGCTGCCCGGGATCCCGACCATCCGCCCGTTCGAGGCGATGGCGTGCGGCATCCCCCTCGTGTCGGCGCCGTGGGACGACGTCGAGGGGCTCTTCACGGCGGGCGACGACTACCTCGTCGCACGGGGCGGAGAGGAGATGAAGGCGCACCTCCGCGCACTCCTCGACGACCCCGCCCTCGGGCGCGAGCTCGCGCGGCACGCGCGCGCGACCGTCCTCGCGCGCCACACCTGCGCTCATCGCGTCGAGGAGCTTCTCCGCATCCACCGCCAGATCGCCGGGCCGCTTCCCGCGACGCCGCGGCCCGCCGCTGCGAGTTCCGCGAGCGCCTGAGGGAGGTTCCGCGCGAGGGCGCCGGGAGGGGCCTCTTCCGGCCTACCCGGCACGGGGCGTGCAACCCGCGCGCCGCGATGCCCTCCGCCACGCAGATCGCGCGCGACCGGTCCCTGCCCCTCGAGCGCCGGGCACTCGGGTTCCTCGCGCCGCACGCGAAGAAGATCGCCGTCATCCTCGGCCTCGCGCTCGTCGCGACGGCGCTCAACGCCTGCGAACCCCTGCTCCTCAAGGCCGTCCTCGACGGGCTCGCCGGCGGCTCCGCCCGCGCCGTGACGACGTCGGTCATCCTGTTCGCGGTGCTCGCGATCCTGCGCGAGGGCGGCGGTGCGCTCTCGAACTGGCTCACCTGGCGCACGCGCCTCAAGGTGCACTTCGCGCTCACCGAGGAGACCGTGAAGGCCCTCCACGGCCTGCCGGTCGCGTTCCACCGCCAGGAGTCCGTCGGCGCGGTGATGACGCGCCTCGACCGCAACATCCAGGGGTGCGTGAACGCCCTCAACGAGATCGCCTTCAACCTCGTCCCGGCGGTCGCCTACCTCGTCGCCTCGGCCGCGATCCTCATCCGGCTCGACGTGCGCCTCGCCGCGATCGTGCTCCTGTTCGCGCCCCTCCCCGGCGCGGTGGCGGCGCTCGCCGCCCCTCGCCAGACGCAGCGCGAGAAGGCGCTGCTCGACCGCTGGGTCCGCATCTACTCCCGGTTCAACGAGGTGCTCTCCGGGATCGTGACCGTGAAGAGCTTCGCGATGGAGGACGCCGAGCGGAAGCGCTTCCTCACGCAGGTGCGCGAGGCGAACCGCGTCGTCGGCCGTGGCATCGCCTACGACGCGGGCGTCGCGGCCACGCAGAACCTCGTCGCGGCGGGTGCGCGCGTCGTCATCATCGGAGTGGGCGGCGCGCTCGCGCTGCGCGGTCAGGTGACCGTCGGGACCCTCGTCGCCGTCCTCGGTTACCTGGGCGGGCTCTTCGGCCCGGTCCAGAACCTCTCCGGCATCTACCGCACGCTGCAGACCGCGAAGATCTCGCTCACCGGCCTGTTCGAGGTCCTCGACGCCGAGGACACTGTCCCGGACGCGCCGCACGCGCTCGATCCCGGCCCGATCCGCGGCGACGTTCGCTTCGAGGGCGTCGAGTTCGCGTTCGACGGCGGGCCGAAGCTGCTCGACGGCGTCGACCTCCACGTGCGCGCGGGCGAGAAGGTGGCCCTCGTCGGGCCGAGCGGCGCCGGGAAGACGACGCTCGTGACGCTGTTGCAGCGCTTCTACGACCCGACGCGCGGCCGCGTGAAGGTGGACGGGCGCGACCTGCGCACGCTCCAGCAGCGGGCGCTGCGGCTGCAGATGGGCGTCGTCATGCAGGACGCGCTCCTCTTCAACGAGACGGTGCGCGACAACATCGCCTACGGCCGCCCCGACGCCTCGGCCCGCGAGATCGAGGACGCGGCGCGCGCCGCGAACGCGCACGACTTCATCTCGCGCCTCGCGCACGGCTACGACACCGTCGTCGGCGAGCGCGGCTCGCGGCTCAGCGCCGGAGAGCGCCAGCGCATCGCCATCGCGCGGGCGCTCCTGCGCGACCCCGCCATCCTCATCCTCGACGAGCCGACGAGCGCGCTCGACGCCGAGTCGGAGGCGCTCGTGCAGGAGGCGCTCGATCGCGTCATGGCCGGGCGCACGACCTTCTCCATCGCGCACCGGCTCTCGACGGTGGTGAACGCCGATCGCATCCTCGTGCTGCGCGACGGCCACATCGCCGAGCAGGGCACGCACGCGCAGCTCGTGGCGCGCGGCGGCTACTACGCCTCGCTCG
>JBJMQK010000676.1:0-8564 GCA_045802735.1 Anaeromyxobacteraceae bacterium
CGCACCACGTCCCCGGCGCGGCAGGCCGGGTCCGTCTTCAGGAGCGCGAGGAGCACCGCCGCGGTGTCGTCGACGTCGGGGTACCAGGTGTTGTCGTGCTCGAACGACCAGCCACCGGGACGGCCGCGCCGGTTGTAGACCTTCCAGTCGCCGTGGTCGTCGAGGATCTGCTTCCGCTCCAGCCAGCGCCGCACCGCGACGACGTGGGGGTCCTTGCCGTCGTGCCCCGCGTCGGCGAGGCCGATGAGCGACAGCGCCGAGTCCCAGACCGGCGACTGGCACGCCTCGATGCGGAACCCCTCGGCGTCCTGGATCCCGAAGCGCTCGATCGCGGCGAGGCCGCGGCGCACGGGATCGGCGTCGAGCCCGTGCCCGGCGAGGTGGAGCGCGAGCACGCCGTTCAGCATGGGCGGGAAGATGCCCGCCCAGTCGCCGCTCGGCTCCTGGTGCTCGAGGACCCAGCGCTCGCAGGCGCGGAGCGCGTGCTCGCGCAGGCGCGGCACGAGCGGCAGGCCGCGGGCGGCGTCGTAGGCGCGGAGGAGCGCGTCGCCGGCGTTGAAGAAGGCCTTCCAGCCGAGGCCCTCGACGCGCACCGTCTCGAGGACGGACTCCCGGTAGGGGACGTGCTTGCGCGTCGGGTCGAGCCAGAGGTGATCGAGGAGATCGCTCTCGCCGGCGCGGCGGCCGGGCAGCGCGAACATCGGCCGGTGGTGGAGCACGATGAACAGCGGGACCATCGTGCCGCGCGCCCAGCTCGACAGGCGGTAGATGTTGAGCGGCGTCCACGCCGGCAGGAGCACGATCTCCGGCGGGACCGTCGGCACCGCCTCCCACGGGAAGAGGCCGAAGAGCGCGAGGTTGATGCGCGTGAAGACCCGCACCTTCGCGACGCCGCCCGCCTCGCGGATGAAGCGCTCGGCGCGGACGAGCCGCGCGTCCTCGCGCGGGACGCCCACGAGGAGGAGCGCGAGGTAGGTCTCGACCGTGGTGGAGACGTCGCCGGGCAGGGTCGCGGCGAGGCCGAAGCTCCCGTCCGGCTTCTGCTTCGAGGAGAGGTAGCGCGCGATCTCTCGCGCCCGCTCGCCGAGCGCGATCCCGAGCGCCTGGCACAGGAGCACGTACTCCGCGGTGATGGTGGTGTTCGACTCCAGCTCGGCGCACCAGTGGTCCTTGCGCTGGATCCGGAAGAGGTGCGCGGCGGCGGCGTCGGCGGCGCCGCGCGCAGCCGCGGCCGGCGGATCGACGAGCCTGCGGACCTCGGCACCGCTCACGCCCGCCTCCCGCCGGAGAGCCCGAGCGCGGTGAGGGCGTGCCACGCGGAGGAGGGGAGGAGCGCGAGCTTCTCGGCGAGCGAGAGGTGCGCGCGCTGCGTGAACACGTCGTACCCCGCCGTCCGGATCTTGCCGAGGATGCCGGAGTAGCCCTCCACCGCGAACTCGAACGCGGTGCGGCCGCGCGCCGAGGTGAGGAGCGGGATGAGCGCGACGCCCTCGTCGTAGAGGCGGCGCGCGCGGTCGATCTCGAACTTCATCAGCGCGCGGAAGCGAGAGTCCACGCGGCGGGCGGCGAGGTCGGCCTCGGTGAGGCCGAAGCGCGCGAGGTCCTCCTGCGGCAGGTACACCCGGCCACGCCCGAGGTCCTCGCCCACGTCGCGCAGGATGTTCGTGAGCTGCATCGCGGTCCCGAGCGTCTTCGCGTGCTCGAGCGCCCGGGTCTCGGCGCGGTAGCCGGCGACGGGCGTGATCATGAGGCCCACCGTCCCGGCCACGCGGTAGCAGTACAGCTCGAGGTCCGCGAACGTGGGGAAGCGCACCTGCTCGAGATCCATGAGGAGGCCGGCCACGAGGTCGTCGAACGGCTCGAGCGGGATCCGGTAGCGCCGGATCGCCTCGCCCAGGACCGCGAAGCGCGCGGTGCTGGGCTCGAGCGCGACGGCGCGGCGCAGGTCGACCTGCATCTGCCGGAGCTTCGCGCGGATGACCTCCGGCGTCTCGCCGGGCGCGGGCTCGTCCACCGCGTCGTCGGCGACGCGCGCGAAGCCGTACAGCGCGGCGATCGCGTTGCCGCGCTCCGGGCCGAGCACGCGCGCCATGACGTGGAAGGTCTTGCCGTTGTCGCGGAGGATCTGCCAGCACTCGGCCCAGCCGCGGAGCAGGTCGGCCTGCGGCACCGCCGCGGGCGTCGTCGTCATCGGCGTCGTCGGCATCAGCATGGCGTCTCTCCTCGTGGTGCGCCGCCGCTCGCGACGGCGAGCCGCCGTCCCGCGTCGCCGGCTCCGGACCGCTCCGCGCCGGCGCGCGCCCTGCGGCGTGCGCCGAGCCGCTCGTGCGCGCGCAGCGCCGCGATCTTGCCCGACAGGGCGGCGGTGGGGACGGCGCCTGGCCACACGGTGAAGTGGCCCGCGGCGTGGAAGTTCTCGAGCGGCGTGGCGACGTGCGCGAGCGGGTTCAGGAACGGGAAGTTCTTCCAGTTGAGCTCGAAGCCGCAGGTGCCGCCGAAGGCGTTCCGCGTGAAGCGCACCGCCGACTGCGGCGCCCCGACGTCGAGGTACGAGACGCGGCGGCGGGCGCCGGGGACGAGCTTCTCGAACGACGCGAGCAGCTCGTCCGCCACCGCGCGCTTCAGCGCCCGGTACGCCGGAGCCCGCGGCGGCGTCGCGGCCTCGCGGGCGGGGTCGCCCGAGAGCCCGGTCCCCCAGCCGCCCTGCCAGTCGTGGCGCGTGAACGCCTGCAGCACGACGCCGGAGCGGGCGCCGCCGCCGGGGCTGCCGTCGCCGACGCCGTGCGCGGTCACCTCGAGGAACGCCTTCCGGTGCGCGGCGGGGTCTCCGGGGTCGAGCGCGGTCCGACAGTCGAAGCTCGGGAAGGCGAAGACGTGCGAGGTCCGGAGCGCTGCGCGGAGCTCGGCGGGCGGGATGTCGAGGCCGACGTAGGCCGAGACCATCGCGTCGGAGTGCCGCGCCTCGTCGAGGCGCGAGAGCTCGCGCGCCGAGTAGCGCTCCTTGCCGACGAGGCGGTGGACGGCGTGGCGATAGTCACCGCAGTAGACGATCTGGTCCGCCTCGAAGCGCTCGCCCTTCTGCGTCCGCACGGCGGTCGCGCGATCGCCCTCCTGCTCGAGCGCGGTGACGGTGCGCTTCATGAGGAAGCGCACCCCGCGCTCCTCGAGGCGCGCCACCCAGCGGTCGATCCACGGCTGCAGCCCGCCCGCGGGGTACCAGTAGTCGTGCGCCCAGAGGTGCCAGAAGGCGGAGGCGACGAAGACGTTCATGCGCGTGTAGCCGCACGCCGAGAGGAGGTCGCGGACGCCCGAGGGCGGGAGCTGCCGCTCATACCAGCCGGTGAAGTCGTCGAGGAGGAGCGTCTTGAGGTCCTGGAGCTGGCGCGCCATCCGCAAGGGCGACGCCCAGCCCGGCCCGCCGAGCGCCCCCGCCACCCAGCGCGCGAGCGCGAGCGGCCGCTCGTCCCGGACGTAGGGCACGCGGTCGGGCGTGAACAGGCGTTGGATGAGCTCGGAGGTGCGCTCGTGGACGGCGAAGGTGCGCGCGAAGCCGGCCGCGCTCTCGGGGTACGCCGCCTGGAAGGCGCGCCGCATCTGCGGGAGCGATTCGACGTCGGCGTCGAGGCCCGGCATGACGATGCGGTAGCGGGCGCGCTCGAAGCGGGCCAGGTCGTCGAGCCCGTACTGGGCGAGGAGCGGGAAGACGATCCCCATGTCCTCGAAGGACTGGCAGCCGACGTCGAAGTAGAGCCCGCGGCGCCACATGCCCGAGAGCAGCCCGCCCGCCTGGTGGTTGTGCTCGAGCACGAGCACGCGGTGGCCGCGCGACTGCAGATCGGTCGCGGCGACGAGGCCGGCGATGCCGGCGCCGACGACGATGGCGTCGTGGCGCGTGGACTCCGGGGCGAGGCGCGCGCGCACGACGGGTCACCCCTCCGCGGTGAGGTCGCGCGCCCGGACGAGCGCGCGGCGCCTGAGCTCGGGGACGGTCCGGCAGCCGGTGAGGAACATGACCGTGCGCAGCTCGGCCACGATGCGGCGGAGCGCGAGGACCGCCTCCTCGACGGAGCGGTCGGCCGCGCGCAGCACGGGGAGCGCGAGCGACGCCGCGTCGGCCCCGAGCGCGAGCGCCTTCGCCACCTCGATGCCGTTCCGCAAGCCCCCGGCGGCGATGACGACGCGGTCCGGGAGCGCCTCGCGGCAGGCGACGATGCTCTCGACGGTGGGCACGCCCCAGCGCGCGAACAGCTCGCCCGTGGTGCGCTGCACCGGATCGCTGGTGCGCAGGCTCTCGATCCTCGACCACGACGTGCCGCCGACGCCCGCGGTCTCGACCCCCGCCACCGGCAGCTCGCGGATCTTCTGGGCGGTGGTGCGCGAGATCCCGGCGCCGACCTCCTTCAGGAGCACCGGCACCGGAACGGCGGGGACGACCTCGCGCAGCTTCGGGAGGAGCGCCGAGAAGCGCGTGTCGCCCTCGGGCTGGATGGCCTCCTGGAGCGGGTTCAGGTGGAAGAAGAAGGCGTCGCAGCCGACGCCCTCGACGAGGCGCCGCACCTCGCGCGCGCCCACGCCGTAGTTGAGCTGGACGGCGCCCACGTTGCCGAAGAGGAGCGGCAGCCGCGGCGCCGCGTCGCGCACCGCGTAGGTCGCGCGGAGGGACGGATCGGAGAGCATCTTCCGCTGCGAGCCGAGCGCCATCGCGACGCCGCAGGCCTCGGCGGCGAGCGCGAGCCGGCGGTTCAGCTCTCCGGCGCGCGGGGTGCCGCCCGTCATCGCGCCCACGACGAGCGGCGCGGCGAGGCGCTTCCCGAGGAGCGTCACCTCGGTCGAGACGTCGGCGAGGTCGAGCTCGGGGAGCGCGTCGTGCTCGAAGCGCAGGTCGGCGAAGCCGCTCGGGCGGCTCGCTCCGGGCTCCACCTCGGCGCCGAGGCACAGCGCGAGGTGGCTGTCCTTGCGATCGAGCTCCGCCATCCTCACCCCACGGTGGAGCGGATCGAGCGCACGATGTTGCCAAGGCTCGCCATGCTGTCCTCGACCGCCGTGGGCTCGTACCCGCAGTGCACCATGCAGTCCTCGCACTTGGGGTGGCGGCCGGTGCCGTATCCTTCCCACGCCGTCGTGTCCATCAGCTCGCGGAACGTCCGTGCGTAGCCACCCTCGCTGAAGAGGTAGCACGGCCGCTGCCAGCCGAGCACGCTGTAGTTCGGGCTGCCCCACGGCGTGCACTGGTAGTCGCGATCGCCCTTGAGGAAGTCGAGGTAGAGCGGCGAGTGGTTGAACTTCCAGCGCCGCTTCGCCGCGGGAGCGAGCGCCTCGCGGAAGAGCGCCTTCGTCTGCGAGCGGTGCAGGAACTTGTCCTGCACCGGCGCACGCTCGTAGCCGTAGCCGGGCGAGATCGTCATCCCGTCCACGCCGAGCGCGGTCATGTCGTCGAAGAAGCGGTGCAGGTCCTTCGGGTCATGGCCGAGGAAGATGGTGGAGTTCGTCGTGACGCGGAAGCCGCGCGCCTTCGCCGCCTTGATGGCCGCGACCGCCGTGTCGTAGACGCCCTCGCGCTGCACCGACTCGTCGTGGCGCTCGGCGACGCCGTCGAGGTGCACGTTGAAGGTGAGGTGGTCGTCCGGCTCGAAGAGGTGGAGCTTGCGCTCGAGCAGGATGGCGTTCGTGCAGAGGTAGACGAACTTGCCGCGCTCGACGAGCCCCTCCGCGATGCGCTCGATCTTCGGGTGGATGAGCGGCTCGCCGCCGCACACGCTCACCATCGGCGCGCCGCACTCCTCCGCCGCGTCCCAGCACTGCTCCGGCGAGAGGTTCTGCTCGAGGATGCTCTCCGGGTGCTGGATCTTGCCGCACCCCATGCACGCGAGGTTGCAGCGGAAGAGCGGCTCGAGCATCAGCACGAGCGGGTAGCGCTTGCGCCGGCGCAGCTTCTGCTCGGCGATGTACTTTCCGACCGCGACGGCCTGCTTCAGCGGGATGCCCAAGCGACGTTCCTCCTGTCGAGTTGCGGGATGAGGCGCTTCTCCTCGAACCAGGCGATGGCGTCCTCGAAGGCGGCGCGCACCGGCGTCTGGGGGAGTCCGAGCTCGCGGACCGCCTTCGACGGGTCGAAGAACATGCGTCGCTTTGCCATCCGCACCGCCTCGAGCGCCACGGCCGGGGGCCGCCGCGTCACGAAGGTCGCGAGCGCGGTCGAGACGGCGCCGGCGGTCCAGGCGACGGCGTAAGGGAGCTTGAGCCGCGGCGCGGAGAGCCCGGTGATGGCGGCGAGCTCCTGCACGATCTCGGCGAGCGTCATGTTCCTGTGGCCGAGGATGTAGCGCTCGCCGGCGCGGCCGCGCTCGGCGGCGAGGAGGTGGCCCTCGGCGACGTCGCGAACGTGCACGATGTTGAGGCCGGTGTCGACGATGGCCGGGAGCTTCCGCCGGGCGAAGTCCACGACGAGCTGGCCGGTGGGCGTCGGCTTCGCGTCCCACGGCCCGACCGGCGCGCTCGGGTTCACGACCACCACCGGGAGCCCGCGCGCGGCGGCGGCGAGCGCCACCTTCTCCGCCTCGACCTTCGAGCGCTTGTAGTGGCTCGTGAGCTGCCCCTCGAGGAGCGGCGTCGCCTCGTCGCAGGGCGCGGGCAGCGCGGCGAGGCCGATCGTACCGACGGTGGAGGTGTAGACGACGCGCTCCACCCCCTCGGCGAGGCACGCCTCCATCACGTGGCGCGTGCCGAGGACGTTGCTCGCGTACAGGTCCCGCGGGTCCTTCGCCCAGAAGCGGTAGTCCGCGGCGACGTGGAAGACGCGGGCGCAGCCCTTCACCGCCCGGCGGACGGCGTCGGCGTCGCGCAGGTCGCCCGCCGCGACCTCGAGCGGCAGGCCGGCGAGGTTCCCGCGGTCGGACGAGGCGCGCACCAGCGCGCGCACGTCCTCGCCGCGCTCCACGAGGAGGCGCGCGACGTTTGCTCCGATGAATCCGGTCGCGCCGGTGACCAGCACCTTCCGCATGAGTGGGTTGATTTAGCATGAACGCGGCGTGCTGCTTCCCCAACCGCGGGGTCCCATGTGTGAGCTTGCGCCGCGCGTGCACGCTACAAGCGGATCGCGACTCCCAGGCCGAGCGTCAGCGGGTCGATCTCCAGCCGGGCGAGCCGCGCCCCGCGCTCCGTGACGTCGGTGCGGAGGAGGTTCCACTTCACCTCCAGGTTCAGCGCGAGGACCCACGAGAGCGCGACGTCGAGGCCCAGCTGGACCGCCGGGCTCACGCTCGGGGAGAGCTGGGTGTCGTCGAGCGCGCCGCTCTTCTCCCAGCACAGCGTCAGGTTCGCGCCGGCGCCGAGGTACGGACGCAGCGTCTTCTCGGCCGCCCGCGGGGACCACGCCACCATGAGCCCGAGCGGGAGGAGCTCGATCGAGCCGAGGCGCGTGTCGGTCGGCGCGCCGAGGTTCACGTCCACCTCCCGCGACTCGGTCCGCGCCGTGAATTCGACCGCGAAGGCGCTGCCCAGCTGGCGCGCGACGCCGGCCTCGACGCCGATCCCGCTGTAGACCTTGTAGCCGGCGGGATCCGAGTGGTTCGACGAACCGCTCATGACGGCGCGGGTGCGGACGGTCCAGAGCGGCGCCGACCCCTCCACCGCCTGCGCCGCGCCGCGCGCCGGTGCGACCGTGCAAATCGCGCACACGAGGGGGACGAACACCCTCGTCGCCGTCCACCTCGAACGCCGCCGCAGAGCTCGCGTCGCCATGTCGTCGCCTCCGCCCAGCGCGCGGCAGACGCACCCGCCGCGCACGTGCGCAGGATACCGACGGTGAACGCGAGCCCGCTGCGGCGACGTGTCGCGGCCCGCGCCGCCGGCCTCAGGCGAGCCGCAGCGGCAACGACCGCAGGCGCTTCCCGGTGAGGGCGAACACCGCGTTCGCGACCGCGGGGGCGATGGGCGCGGTGGCGGGCTCGCCGATCCCGCCCATGCGCTCGCCGCTCGCGACGAGGTGCACCGTGACCTCCGGCATGTCGTCGAGGCGCAGCACCTCGTAGTCGTCGAAGTTGCTCTGCTTCACCCGGCCGCGCTCGAGCGTGATCGCGCTGCGCAGCACCGGGCCGAGGCCGAACGCGACGCTGCCCTGCACCTGCGCCTCGATCGCGAGCGGGTTCACCGCGAGGCCGCAGTCCACCGCGCAGGTGACCCGGTGCACGCGCAGGCGGCCCTTCTCCACCGAGACCTCCGCCACCTCCGCGACGATGCTGCCGAACGACGCGTGGACGGCGAGCCCGCGCGCCCGCCCCGCAGGCGGCCGCCTGCCCCAGCCCGCCTTGTCGGCGGCGAGCTGGAGCGCCTTCCCGTGGCGCGAGCCTGGGCCGAGCAACGCGAGCCGGTACGCGAGGGGATCGCGCCGGGCCGCGTGCGCCAGCTCGTCGATCATGCCCTCCATCGCGAACGCCGTGTGCGTGTGCCCGACGGAGCGCCACCACAGCACCGGCACCGCGTTCCGCGGCGAGTGCAGGGAGACGCGCCGCGACGCGACGCGCTCGAGGTAGGGCGAGTCGACGACGCCCTCGACCGACACGCCG
>JBJMQK010000013.1:0-7260 GCA_045802735.1 Anaeromyxobacteraceae bacterium
GTTCGTCCGCCCCTGGACCCAGCGCACCGCCCCCTCGAGCTGCGCCTCGTCGGTGACGTTCCCGATCTGCTCGTAGTGAAACAGCCACTGGCGCAGCTCGGGGTCGAGGCTGTCCTTCGGGCGCTCGCCGATGCCGATGACGCGGGCCCCGACGGCGTGCAATGCGCGCACGAACTCGCGCTGGTTGGCGGGAAAGGACGGCTCGATGAACACCACGTCGAGGGCCATGAGGGGACTCCGTATATAGGGACGGCCCCCCTGCTGCTAGGGTGCGGCGGCATGAAGATCCTGTTTCTCGCGTCGGAGCTGGCGCCGTTCGCGAAGGCGGGAGGCCTCGGCGACGTGGCCGCCGCGCTGCCCCGCCACCTCCACGCGCTCGGCCACGACGTGCGGCCGTTCCTGCCGATGTACGCGCGGGTCGAGGCGCCGGGGCGGACGTTCCGCGAGGTCATCCCCGCGTTCGAGCTCGCGCTCGGCGCGCACCGGGTGCGAGTGTCGATCCACGCCGCCCGGCTGCCGGGGACGGACCTCGACGTGTTCTTCGTGCGCTGCCCGGGGCTCTACGACCGCCCGTCGATCTACGGCGAGGGGCCGGACGAGCACCTGCGCTTCGCGGTGCTGCAGTGGGCGGCGTTGAAGGCGTGCCAGCTCATGCGCTTCGCGCCCGACGTCGCGCACGTGAACGACTGGCAGACCGCGCTCGTCCCGGTGCTCCTGCGCAGCGTCTTCGCCTGGGACCGCCTCTTCGCGAGGACGCGCACCCTGCTCACCATCCACAACCTCGGCCACCAGGGCACGTTCGACGCGGGCGTCCTCTCCGAGACCGGCCTCTCGCCCGCAGAGGACCTCCTGCACGGCGACGAGCTGCGCGCGGGCCGCCTCTCCTACCTCCTCACCGGCATCCTGCACGCGAACGCGATCACGACGGTGAGTCCCACCTACGCGCGCGAGATCCAGACGCCGGAGCACGGCGCCGGGCTCGACCCGTTCCTGCGCGCGCGCGCCGAGGTCCTGCGCGGCATCCTCAACGGCATCGACGAGGCGGAGTGGAGCCCCGAGACCGACCGCCACCTGCGCCACCCCTACTCCGCGTCCAACCTCGCCGGGAAGGAGCACAACAAGCAGGAGCTCCTCCACGCGAGCGGGTTGCCGTGGCGGCGCGAGGTGCCGGTGGTGGGCGTCGTCTCGCGCCTCGTGTGGCAGAAGGGGTTCGATCTCTGCGCGAAGGTGTTGCCCGGGCTCCTCGCGCGGCGCGCCTTCCAGCTCGTCGTGCTCGGGAAGGGCGAGCACCACTACCAGCGCTTCTTCACGGAGCTGGCGCACGCCTTCCCGCGCCAGGTGGCCTACGACCACGCCTTCAGCGAGCACCGCGCCCACCTCATCGAGGCGGGGTCCGACCTCTTCCTCATGCCGTCGCGCTACGAGCCCTGCGGCCTGAACCAGATGTACAGCCTGCGCTACGGCACGGTGCCGATCGTGCACCGCACGGGCGGGCTCGCCGACACGGTCTGGCCGTGGGACGGGGCGACGGGGCGCGGCACCGGCTTCGTGTTCGAGCACTTCGACGAGGGCGGCCTCGCCTGGGCGATGAACCGCGCGCTCGACGTCTGGGGCTCCGGCGCGGGCGAGGACCGCGAGCGCTGGATGCGGCTCCAGCGGAACGGCATGGGCCTGCCGCTCGGCTGGGAGCACCGCGTCGGCGAGTACGTCGAGCTGTACCGGCGGCTCGCGCCCGAGGCGGACTGATGGCGGTGCTCACTTGCGTTGACCCTCGCGATGGGGGGTCTCGGGGGGAGAGTTTCTCCCCCCGGACTGAGGCGCCGCCAGGCGCCGGATCTTCTCATGGCGGCGGGAATGACGCTGCGGATCGATGCAACCGGGCGCCGCCATGAGGTGGGTCAATCCGCGTAGTGCACCTTCACGTTCTCGATGACGAGCTTCAACGCCCGCCGCACGACGTCCGTGCTCGGATCCTTCACGACGACGTAGCCGTCGCCCTCGTAGCCGTCGCTCTTCGGGGCGCCGAGCGTCGGCAGCCTGGCCTCGGCGACGAGCTTGCCGATCGCCTCGTGGACCTCGTGGACGCCGGAGAGGCCCGCGACGCGGCCGCGCCCCATGCCCCGCAGGAACGCGCAGCCCACGGCGTACTTGCGCTCCCACGGACCGTCGAACGCGCCGTCCACCACGGCGCGGATCCAGGCGCGGTACGGGTCGACGTCGTGCGCGAGGCCGGTCATGAGCGTGATGTTCGCGCCCGGCGGGCGCTGCGCGATCTCGCCGATGACGGTCGTCCCGTCGGGCCGCTGGAACCACTCCATGTGCGTCATGCCGTCCTCGAGCCCGAGGGCGGCGATGGCGCCGCGCGCCATGCGGCGGGGCGGCTCGTACTCCGGGCCGGAGATGTCGCGCGGGAGGAGGCACGTCCACTGGATCCAGGGGTTCTCGAGCACCTCCAGGCAGGTGGGGAGGTAGTGCGAGACGGACTCGACGCGCGGCTCTCCACCGACGGTGATGGTCTCGAAGCTGAACTCGCGGCCGCGCAGGAACTCCTCGGCCAGCACCGGTTGCCCGACGCCCGCGGCCATCCCCTGCACCGCGCGGAGCAGCTCCGGGACCGACTCGACGCGCCAGGTGGACTTCGCGCCCATGCCGGCGGGCGGCTTCACGACGATGGGGAAGCCGACGAGGTCGGCGAAGGCGCGGGCCTCGGCCTGGTTGCGGAGGAGCCGGCTCCGCGCGACCGGCAGGCCAGCCCGGGCGAGCGCCGCCTTCATGCGCGCCTTGTCGCGAAACAGGTCCGCGACCTTGGGCGGCGTGCCGGGGACGCCGAACGCCGCGCGCGCCTCGGCGAGCTGGACCATGAGCGCCTCGAGGATGCCGATGATGCGGTCCGGCTGGCCGTGGCGCGCCTTCAGGACCGCGGTCGCGTCGAGGATGTCCTTCGCCGAGAGCGGGTCGGTGACGCGGACGAGGTCCTGGTAGACGTTCTCGTCGGCGCCCGACGGCGGGGTGTGCACGATGCCGAGGAGCCGGACGTCGGGGTGACGCGACGCGGCGCGGACGAAGCGCATCGTGACGTCGCTCGGGAAGGGCGCCACGAAGATGACGTTGCGAGGCATGGCTGCGCACGATGGCAGGCGCCGCGGCGCGGCGTCAAACGTGCGCGTCGCCGGGCGGGGCGGCGCGCGCGCGTTAAGACCTCGCCCCGATGAGAGTCGTCTTCCTCGCGCCCGCGTTCCCCCCCGAGATGATCCAGTACACGCGCGGCCTCGCCGAGGTCGGCGCCGAGGTGTACGGGGTCGGCGACGCGCCGCGCGAGGCCTTGCCGCGCGAGGTGAAGCCCCACCTCCACGACTACCTGCAGGTGCCGCGCATCCTCGACGAGGACGACGTGCTCGAGCGCGTGACCGCGTGGATGCGCGGGAAGAGCGTCGACCGGGTGCTCGCGAACTGGGAGGTGCTCGTCATGCTCGCGGCGCGCGTGCGCGAGCGGTGGGGGCTCCCCGGCATGTCGCCCGACGCGGTGCGCGGCTTCCGCGACAAGGAGGTCATGAAGGAGCGCGTCCGCGCGGCGGGCCTGCGCGTGCCGCGCTCGCGCCGCGTGACGAGCGAGCGCGAGGTGCGCGAGGCGGCGGAGGCGATCGGGTTCCCGCTCATCCTGAAGCCCATCGCCGGCGCCGGGAGCGCCGACACCTACTGCGCGCGGACGCCCGCGGAGCTCGACGCGGCCATCGCCGCGATGCGCGGCATCCCCGAGGCGAGCTGCGAGGAGTACGTCGAGGGCGAGGAGTTCACGTTCGACACCGTCTGCATCGGCGGGAAGCCGGCGTTCGAGAACGTCTGCCAGTACCTGCCGAAGCCGCTCGAGGCGCGGAGCCTGGAGTGGGTGAGCCCGGTCGTCATCACCGTGCGTGACATGTACCAGGCGAGGCTCGCGCCGGGCGTGAAGCTCGGCCGCGAGGTGCTCTCCGCGCTCGGGATGGGCGACGGCTTCACGCACATGGAGTGGTTCCTGACGCCGAGGGGCGAGGCGGTCTTCGGCGAGATCGGCTGCCGGCCCGGCGGCGCGCACCTCGTCGATCAGATGAACTACACGTGCGACATCGACCTCTTCCGCGAGTGGGCGCGCGTCGCCTGCTGGGGCAGGTTCGAGGCGCCGACGGCGCGGAAGTACAACGTCGGCATCGTGTTCAAGCGGGCGATGGGCCAGGGCCGCATCACGCGCATCGAGGGGCTCGGCGACTGGCTGCGCCTCGCCGGACCGTGGGCGGTGGAGGAGCGGCTGCTCCGGCCGGGGACGCACCGGCGCAACTGGAAGCACACCCTGCTGTCCGACGGGCACGTCATCGTGCGCCACCCCGAGTGGGCGGAGGCGCACCGGCTCGCCGGCGCCGCCGCGACCGGCATCCGGATGTACGCCGAGTGAACGGGCCCATGCCGGTCCGCTCGGTCGCGGGCGTGTGCGAGGCGCGGCTCGTGCGCGGCGCCGCCGCGAGCGACGCCGCGCCGCCGCGCCTCCTCGTCGAGGTGCCGCACGGCGCGACGCGCGCGCGCCACCTCGACGCGCTCCGCGCCGAGCTGCGCGGACCGTTCCCGGAGGACCTCGCGGCCTTCTTCCACGTGAACACCGACGCGGGCGCGCCGGAGTACGCGCTCGCGCTCGCCGGGCAGTACGTGGCGGACGCGCCGGACCGGTCCGCGCTCGTGCTCACGAGCCAGATCCCGCGCACGTTCATCGACTGCAACCGCGTGATCGACGCCGCGCCGGAGGCGTTCCGCGAGGGGAAGGTGACCCCCGGGCTGCCGCCCTACGTACGCGACGCGGGCGACCGCGACCTGCTCCGCGCGCGCCACGCCGCGTGGGTGGAGGCGACGGAGGCGGCGTACGCCTGGGTCTGCGGCACGGGCGGCCTCGCGGTGATGGCGCACACCTATGCGCCGCGCTCGGTCGACGTGGAGGTGGACGACGCGATCGTGGCGAGCCTGCGGCGCGCCTACGCGCCGGAGGTCGAGCCGACCTGGCCGCTCCGCCCGGAGGTGGACCTCATCGCGCGCGATCCCACCGGACGCGTGCTCGGGGAGGCGCTCGTGCGCCGCGTCGCCGCCGCCTTCGAGCAGGACGGGTTCGAGGCGAAGGTGAGCGCCACCTACCCGCTCCACCCGAGCACGCTCGGCCACCGCTTCGCGACGCGCTACGAACCGCGCGTGCTCTGTGTCGAGGTGCGCCGCGACCTCCTGGTCGAGCGCTTCGTGCCGTTCACGGAACTTTCGGTCTCGCCCGGGAAGGTGGCCCGCATCGTCGCGCCGCTCGCGCGGGCGCTGCGCGAGCAGGGGGCCGGCTGAGCTGACGCGGGCGCTCCTTCGCTTACTTCTTGGGCGCTTCGGCCTTCTTGCCGGCCCGCTTTTCCGCCGCCTTCGCGACCTTGGCGTCCGCTTTCGACTTCACCTCTTCCGCGGCTTCCGCGCGCGCCTTCGCCTGAGCCGGCGAATCGACGTGCGGACCGGTGCTCTTCTTGAACGCGTCGGCAAAGCCCATGTTTTCACCCGATCCTGCGTTGACTTCGAGCGAAGGTGTAACGCCCCGGGCGGAGATCACACGGGCTTCGAGGGTCCTCCCCCCACCTCCCTCATCAACCCCTCCTGCGCCACGCTCGCGACGAGCCTCCCGCCGCGGTCGTGGATCGTCCCGCGCGCGAGCCCCCTCGCGCCCTGCGCCGACGGCGAGTCCTGCACGTACAGGAGCCACTCGTCGACCCGCGCCGGGCGGTGGAACCAGAGCGCGTGGTCGAGCGAGGCCACGATCATCGTCTCCTGGTACCAGCTCCGCGCGTGCGGCCGCAGCGCGGCGCCGATGAGCGTCGCGTCGGAGGCGTAGGCGAGCAGGCAGCGGTGGAGCCACGGGTCGTCCGGCACGCGATCCACCGCGCGGAACCAGTACGCCTGCCGCGGCGGGCCGACCCTCGGGTGGAGCATGTTCTGAGAATCGACCGGCCGGAACTCGATCGCGCTCGGCAGGCGCAGCGCCTCGACGACGCGCGGGTGCACCGGGCCCTCGGCCTGCGCGAGCCACTGCTCGCGCAGGGCGTCGGACGACGTGAGCGACTCCGGCGGCGGCGCCTCCGGCATCGGCGCCGCGTGCTCGAGCCCGGGCTCCTCGACCTGGAACGAGGCGATCGTCGAGAGGATCGGCCGGCCGTGCTGGATCGCCTGCACCCGGCGCGCGGAGAAGCTGCGGCCGTCGCGGATGCGGTCGACCTCGTAGACGATCGGCGCGGCGACGTCGCCGGGCAGGAGGAAGTACGCGTGGAGCGAGTGCGGCGTCCGCCCCTCGACCGTGCGCTCCGCGGCGGCCAGCGCCTGGCCGATGACCTGGCCGCCGAAGACGCTCCGCCCCCCGAGGTCGCGCGACTGGCCGCGGAAGAGGTTCGCCTCGAGCCGCTCGAGGTCGAGCTGACGGATGAGGGCGGCGAGCGTCGCGTTCATCGCGAGCGCTCGCATAGCGGCCCGCCGGCGCGTTCGCCACGCCCGCGAGCGCCGGCGACCGTTCGAGCTTCACCGTCCGTATCCGCCCGCGGCGCCCGGCCCGCCGCGCTTCGCCGTGCCGTCGCCGGCCCCGATCACCATGTCTCGCGCATGAGGATCCTCGTCACGGGCGCCACCGGGTACGTCGGCAGCCTGCTCGTCCCGCGCCTGCTGGAGGCGGGCCACGTCCTCCGCGTCCTCGCCCGCGACCCCGCGCGCGCCGCCGGGCGGACGTGGGCGCCGCGCGTCGAGGTCGCGCGGGGCGACGTGCTCACCCCGCCAGCCTCGCCCCCGCGCTCGAGGGGGTCGAGGCCGCCTACTACCTCGTCCACAGCATGGGCCCGCAGCCGCGGTTTCACGAGCGCGACCTCGCCGCCGCCGGCAACTTCGCCGCCGCGGCGCGAGCCGCCGGGGTGCGCCGCATCGTCTACCTCGGCGGGCTCGGGGACGACGCGGGCCCGCTCTCGGCGCACCTCGCCTCTCGCCACGCCACCGGCGAGGCGCTGCGCCAGGGCGGCGTCCCGGTGACCGAGCTGCGCGCGGCCATCATCGTCGGCGCCGGGTCGCTCTCCTTCGAGATGATCCGCTCCCTCGCCGAGCGCCTGCCGCTGATGCTCTGCCCACGCTGGGTGTACACGCGCGTGCAGCCCATCGCCATCCGCGACGTCCTCGACTACCTCGTCGCGGCGCTCGGCTCGGGGCCCGCGGCGGGGCAGGTGGTCGAGATCGGCGGCGCGG
>JBJMQK010000144.1:0-8510 GCA_045802735.1 Anaeromyxobacteraceae bacterium
CGAGGTAGGTCCCGAACATGAGCAGCACGAGCGCCTTCTGCGTCTTCATCGAGACGAAGACGTCGAGCCCGAAGCGCAGGAGGACGCCCGCGAGCATCGCCGAGGCGAGCGAGACCGGGACGCGGTTCATGAACCGCTCGAACACGCCCGTGAACCCGGCGAGGGTCATGAGCAGCGCCGACACCAGGAACGCGCCGATGGACTCCGCCATCGGCAGGCCCGCGACCGCGGTGATGAGCAGCGCCGCGCCTGGCGTCGACCAGGCGGTGACGACCGGCGTCCGGTAGCGGAGCGAGAGCCCGATGCAGGTCGCGCTCATGCCGATCCCCAGCGCGAGGATCCACGACCCGACGCCGGCGGTCGTCGCTCCGGCTGCGCGCGCCGCCTCGAAGACCAGCACGGCCGAGCTGGTGAAGCCCACGAGCACGGTGACGAAGCCGGCGGCGACGGCGGAGAGCGACAGGTCGCGGAGAATTCTCATGGCGCGGGGCGCGGGATGATACAGGAGGCGCCGCGCGCGGCGGGCGCGAATTCACGGGGCGCGAGGTCAGGCGCGCAGCGCGCGGTCGAACGCCGCGACGACGCGCTCCACCTCGGCGACGGCGTTCGGCCAGTGGGGCGCGATCCGCACGGCGCCGTCCGGGATGGCCGTCACGACGCCGAGCGCGACGAGCGCCTCGCGCAGCCGCACGACGTCCACGCCCACGGGCGGGACGAGCGACAGGATCCCGGAGCGTCGCGCCGGGTCGGCGGCGCGCAGGCTCGTGAACCCGCGCGCGACGAGCGGCGGCTCGATGACGTCGAGGTAGCGGCTCACGTGCGCCTGGATCGCCGGGATGCCGAGCCCGAGCAGCACGTCGAGCGAGGCCTCGAGCGCCGCCTGCGACAGCGCGCTCGACGAGCCCGCCTCGAACATCGACGCCTCGCCGCGCAGCGGACGGTCGTAGCGGAGGTGGCCCGCCCCCTGGGTGAGGAACGAGACCGGGTCGTCGTGCGAGAGCCACCCCGCGAGCGCGGGCCGCAGCGCGGCGAGGCGCGCGCGCTTCACGTACAGGAAACCCGCCCCCTCCGCCGCCATGAGCCACTTGTGGGCGCCCGACGCGAGGTAGTCCACGTCGGCCGCGCGCGCGTCGAGCGGCACCACCCCGAGGGCCTGGATCGCGTCGACGAACAGCTCGGCGCCGTGGCGGTGCCCGAGCGCGGCGAGGTCGGCGAGCGGCATCGCGAGCCCGCTCCGGAACTGCACCGCCGAGAGCGCGACGAGGCGCGCCCCGCGCCCGAGCTCGGCGGCGAGGGCCGCGAGGCCCTCCTCCGCGGAGCGCTCGAACGCCGCGACCGGCACGAAGACCACCTCGAGCCCGAACAGCTCGGCGGCGCGCTGCCACGGCGTGACGTTCCCCGGGAACTCGCCCGAGAGCAGGATCACGCGATCGCCCGCGCGCCACGGGAACGACAGCGCGATGGCCTGGATGCCGTGCGTCGCGCCGCTGGTGAGCGCGACGTCGAGCGGATCGACGCCGAGGAGGCGCGCGAGCTTCTCGCGCAGCCGGCCACGCAGCGCGAGCGACGCCATGACGGCGCCGGCGCCGGAGGCGGCGTAGCGGTCGAGGATCCCGGCCACCGCCCGCTTCACCCGCAAGGACGGCGGCGAGACGCCGGCGTGGTTCAGGTACGCGGCCGCGGCGAGGTCCGGGAAGAGGCTGCGGTCGCCGAGGCGCGGCTCGGGGAAGGCGTCGTCCACGGAGACCATTTACCGGCGCCGACGTGGGCGCGCACCGGAGCGCGGGTCCGGTTCCCCGCCGCAGGCGCAGGCATGGCACCATGGCGCCGCGATGCGCCGCGCCGCGCTCCTCCTCCTCGCCGCCCTCGCCCTGACCCGCTGCGCGCGCGCCCCCGTCGCGCGGGAGGGCGCGGACCTCGACGCCGAGGTCGCGGTCGTGCGCGACGCGCTCGCCGGGTGCCCGCTGGCGCTCCCCGACGCCGCGCTGCGCGATCTCGCGGTGTACGAGCGCTGCCGGCTCCCTGCATCGGTCGTCGCGCTCGTCAGGAACGACTACGCCGACGGCGCGCGCGGGCCGGAGCGCTGGGAGGCGCTCCGCGCGTACGCGGGCGCGGTGCCGCGGGCGACCTTCGAGGCGCAGCTCGCGCGCGTGGTCGATCCGGCGGGCGTCCTGAAGTCGTGGATCGCGGTGGATGCGCGGGCGAATGCGCTCCTCCCCGACCCGGTGCTCGCGCCGCGCCTCGCGATCCCGTTCGCGCCCGGAGGCGGCGCGGGCTTCGCAGGGGACGCGCGCCCGGGCGCGCTGGTGTCTCCGCCGCGCCCCGACCTCCCGTACCGGCCAGTGCGGCGGGCCGAGCTGCGCGGGCGCGCGACGTCCGCGCGGCCGCTCGCGGGGCTGCGCGTCGCGATCGACCCCGGCCACGCCGGCGGGCCCTTCGGCGCGTTCGAGGACCGGCGGATCGCGTGGCGCCCCGCGCCGGGCGCGGCCGAAGTCGTCGTCCAGGAGGGCGATCTCTCGCTCCGCACCGCGCTCGAGCTGCGCGCGAAGCTCGCCGCGCGCGGCGCCGAGGTGCTCCTCACGCGCGACGCCCCCCTCTTCCCGGGCGCGCCGGATCTCGCCGCGCTCCGGCCGGCGGCCGAGGCGCTGCTCGGGCACATCGCGCTCGACCCTGCGTACGCGGCCCTCGAGCGGCGGCTCGCGCCCGACGACCGGCTGCGCCTCCACGCTGCGCTCGCGCTCCACGCGGTGAAGAAGGTACAGCGGTTCGCGTCGCTGCTCGCCCGCGCCGAGGGCGCCGCGCGGGCCGGCGCCGACCTCCTCCTGTCGATCCACTTCAACGCCGGGACGCAGGTCGGCGCGCCCGTCGCGCAGGAGCTCGTGGCCATGGTCGCGGGGAACGTCGGCGCCGAGCGCGCCTACGATCCGTCGCACCGCGCGCGGGCGCTCCGGAGCGCGCTCGACGTCGAGGGCCTCGACGCGTCGACGCACCTCGCCGCGCTGTGCCTCGCCGGGGCGTCGCGGGCGCTCGGGGTGGCGGTCGCGACGCGGAACCACTACCCCGACCACCTGCCGCTCGTCTTCGCCGACGGCACGACGCGCGGCGTGGACGCGTGGGATGGCGCGCTCCTGCGTTACGCAGACATGCCCGCGGCGCTCGTGGAGGGGCCGTACATGACGGACCCGGAGGAGCTGGGCCGGCTCGCGGCCGCGCTCGCGGCGCCGCCCGGGACGGAGGGGACGCGGACCGAGCGGTTCGCGGAGGGGCTCGCGCGCGGGGTGGAGGAGTGGGCGCGCAGGTGGAGGGAGGGCGACGCGAATCCGTTCGGTGCGGAGGCGCCGTAGGGGACTCCGCCGGCCTCGCCCCGGACCCGAACCAGACCTGGAACCCGACCACGAACGCGAACTCGACCGGGACCGGGACCGCGTACCCACCCCCGTTCGCCCTGAGCGTAGCGCAGCGGAGTCGAAGGGCGGAGGCGTTGTCGATGCCGGGCTACCTGAGCCGGACGGACGTTGCTGTCACTCGCGGGCCACGGGCATCAGACGCGGGGGCTTGGCAGGTAGAGACGTTGACGCGGCGTGGAGGCGGCGGCCGCTGGCGGGCGGCGATCTGGAGACCGTAGCCGCGCGCGGGCGGCGGTGCAGCGTGATCGGCTGACCTTCCCATGGGGAGCAGGGCGGCTCGGGCGCAGCCCGAACAACGCGCGCGCCGCCGCCGCTCGCCGAGGGGACCCTTCCGAGAGCGCGATTGCGCACGATTGGGAGGATGGGCGCCGGTGCGGGAGCACCTGGAAGCTCGAGCTCGACCACGTCGTGCCGGCGGCGCTCGGCGGGCCGAGCACCGTCGAGAACCTCCGGCTTCACTGCAGGTCGCACAACCAGCTCGACGCGGAGCAGATCTTCGGACCCGCGCACATGGACCTCTTCCGGCACGGCGGACCCGGACGGGTGGATTCACTATCGCCAGGAGAAGCGCACGATCCGTGAATATCGGGACTCGACCCCGACCCCGACCCCGATCACCCTCCCCCCAGCGCCCCCTCGATCACCGCCCCGAGCCGCACGCCCGCCTTCCGCAGCTGCTCGCGCGCCATCGCACAGCGGCGGCCTCCGTCGGGGAGGAGCGGGCGGAGGCCGTCGCGGCCGGGGGGGCCGAGCGCGGCGTAAGCGTGCTGCGCCAGCAGGTGCGACTCGGTCGCCCAGTCGGCCGGCGTCGCCGCGGACCAGGCGCGGGCGTCGCGCTCGGCGATCCCCGCCGCGAGCGCGCGGGCGGCGTCGCGCTCGCGGCGCGGCGGGGCGCACCGCTCGGGGAGGTCGTCGTAGGCGTGGTGGAGGTTCGTCGGCGCCCCGTCCTCGGCGACGACGGCGATGCCGTTCCCGCCCCGGTCCTCGGGGCGGCCGGCGTGCATCGGCTGGTGCAGGTCCGCGACGAGGTGCACGAGGAAGCGCAGCGCCGTCGCCCGCTCCGCGCGCGGCGCGCGGCGGTCGCCGAGCACGCGCGCGAAGTGCTCGATCCGCGCCACGATGCAGTCGCCCGCCGGGCAATGGCGCGGGCGGTCATAGCCGCCGTCGGCCGCCGCGATGTTCACCCAGTGCCACGGCCCGGTCTCGCGCCGCCGCTTCGCCTCGGCATCCGCCCAGGTGGCGACCCCGGCGAGGTGCGGGGCGTCGAGCAGCGCCCGCGCCGCCGCGCGCGCCCGCGCGTCGAGCCGCGCCTCGGCGATGCGCGCCACGAGCCGGTGCCCGCGCGCATCCCACGCCAGCGCGGGGCGCGGCGCGAGCGCCGCGAGGAACGCGACGGCGACGGCGAGCGCGGCGCCGGGGAGCGGACGGAAAGGACGGCGACGAGCGTGGCGCATCGGCCGATCGCGTACCACGTTCCGGTTGACAGAACCGCTCGCGGCGACGAAATACGACGATCCGGCGCGCGACGGCGCGCCCTCGCCCGCGACCACCCCCGGCCCTCCGTGACCTCCGCCACCGCCGCGCTCACCGCCGAGGAGCGCACCGTCGTCGAGGAGGAGGAGGCGCTCCTCGCCCGGGTGAAGCACGCGCTCGCCCCGCGCCGCCCGGCGCGGCGCGGCGACCCGGCGTTCCTCGAGCGGCTCGCCGAGCTGCGCGAGCAGGCCGTCGAGGCGACGGCCAAGGACATGCCCACCGTCTTCCAGGAGATGGGCCTCGTCCGCGCCATGCTGGAGCGCCCGCGGGCGGAGGCGCTCCCCGACGCCGGCTCGCCCTACTTCGCCCACCTCCGCGTGCGCGAGGGCACCGAGGAGCGCGACTATTGCCTGGGGCGCGGCACGTTCGTCGACCTCCCCGCCGGCGTGCGCGTCGTCGACTGGCGCTTCGCGCCGGTGGCGCGGATCTTCTACGGCTACCGCGAGGGCGATCCGTACGAGGAGCCGTTCCCCGGGCGCGTCGCCGAGGGCACCGTCGCCGCGCGGCGCGTGGTGGTCATCGACCGCGGCGTCCTCACGCGCATCGCGACCCCGGCCGTCTCGCTCGTACGCGGGCCCTCCGGCGCCTGGACCAGCTCGCGCGGCGACCGCGCCGCATCGCTCGGCGGCGGCGCCGGCACGGCCGCCCGGCCCGGCATCCTCGGCACGGGCCAGGGCGTCCGCGGGCGCGCCGCGCTGCCGGAGGTCACGGCGCTCCTCGACCGCGAGCAGTTCGACGCGCTCTCGATCGAGGCCGACGCGCCGCTCCTCGTCGTCGGCAGCGCCGGGAGCGGCAAGACCACCGTCGCCCTGCACCGCCTCGCGCGCATCGCCTTCGACGACTCGCGCCGCTACCCGGTGTCGCGCCTCCAGGTGGTCGTCCCCGAGCTCGGCCTCGCGAAGCTCGCGTCGCGCCTGCTCGAGCCGCTCGCGCTCGGGCGCGTGGCGGTGCGCACGCTCGACTCGTGGTCGCGCGGCGCCTTCCAGAGCCACTTCGGCGTCCCGCCGCCGCGGCTCTGCGACGAGACGCCCCCGCTCGTCAGCCGGCTGAAGCGCCACCCCGCGCTCTACGACGCGCTCCGCCGGCCGCGCGTGGCGGGGGTCCCCGCCACCTGGTCGCGCCTTCGCAACGAGCTCGCGGAGCTGTTCACCGACCGTGGTTTCCTCGAGGGCGTCGTCACCGCCGCCAGGGGCGAGCTGCCGACGACCGCGATCGAGGAGACGCTGCGGCACACGCGCCTGCAGATCGCCTCCCCGCTCGCGCTCGCGCTCCGCGGCGTCGACGCCGACCGCACCGTCGCGCTCGACGGCGAGGCGCTCGACGCGCGCACGCCCGACGCGCTCGCCGGCACGCTCGATCCCGAGGACCTGCCGGTGCTGCTCTTCCTGCACGCCTTCCGCTCCGGGAGCGCCGGGAAGGGCGTCGCGCACCTCGTGGTGGACGAGGCGGAGGACGTCTCGCTGTTCGAGCTCTTCGTGCTGGGGCGCCAGCTCGGGAAGGCGAAGAGCCTCACGCTCGCCGGCGACGAGGGGCAGCGCAGCGGCTCGAGCTTCGGCGGCTGGGACGCGATGCTGGCGGCGCTGGGCGCGCAGCACGCCGCGACCTGCCGCCTCGAGACGACCTACCGCTGCCCGGCGCCGGTCGCGCGGCTCGCGCAGGAGATCCTCGGTCCGCTCGCGCCGCCCGAGCCGCCGCGGCCGGGCCGCGAGGGCGTGCCGGTCGGGCGCTTCGACTTCCCCACCGAGGCGCACGCGCACCTCTTCCTCGCGGGCGCCGTGCGCGAGCTCGTCGAGCGCGAGCCGCAGGCGTCGATCGCCGTCATCGCCCGCGGACCCGAGGTGGCGCGCGGCTTCCACCGGCTGCTCGCCGACATGCCCGAGGCGCGCGTGGTCCTCGACGGCGACTTCTCCTTCGCACCCGGCGTCGACATCACCGACGTCGAGAGCGTGAAGGGGCTCGAGTTCGACTACGTCGTCATCCCGGACGCGTCCGCCGCGACCTACTCCGCGACGGACGAGGCGCGCCGGCGCCTGCACGTGGCCGTCACGCGCGCGTCGCACCAGGTCTGGATCGCCGCCGTGGGGACCCCCTCCCCGCTGCTCGCCTCGCTCGCGCCGACGGGCGCCGCGAGCTGACCTGCCGCGAGGAGCGGCTCAGCTCTCCTGGCGCCGCGACGGCGGGCGCTGCTCGCCCATCGCGGACGCCAGCATCTGGCGCGCCTCCTTGCGCGCGATGAAGCGCGCGAGCGGGGCGTCGTTCGTCTCGATGTGGAACGTGAGCCAGGCGGGCACGCGCTGCAGCGCCCACGCCGCGACGTCGTCGCTCATGCCCTGGAGCTCCGCCTCGCGGACGAGCGCGCGCAGGTCCTCGAGGAAGAGGTGGTGCGCGGTGCGGTGCGGCGCGCGCTCGGGGTACGCGAACGTCTCCATGAGCGCGTCCTCGGTCGCGAAGTGACCGACGGTGTCGTCCCAGAGCTTGCCGAGCGCCGCGGTGAACGCGGCGGGATCCTCGGCGCCGACGGCGGCGTCGAGGTCGGCGAGGCGCCGCACCAGCGCGCGATGCTGCGCGTCCATCTCCTCGTGGCCGACGTGCAGCTCCTCGAAAATCGCCATGGCGAGCCCCCTCGCGAGGAGCTTACCCCATCGCACGTGCCTTGCGGAGCCGAGGGGCCGCAGCCGGGCGGGTTCGCCCCATCGCGAGCGCGCCGCGCGCCCGTCAGGTCCGCGCGAGGATGGCGGCGGCGAGGGCGAGCGCCCGCTCGGCGGCGGCGACGTGCAGCGCCTCGACGAGGCGGCCGTCCACCACCACCACGCCCTCGCCGCGCGACTCGGCCTCGGCGTGCGCGGCGACGACCCGCCGGGCACGCTCCAGCTCCTCCGGCGTCGGCGCGAACGCGCGATTCGCAGCCTCGATCTGGCGCGGGTGGATGAGCGTCTTGCCGTCGAACCCCATGTCGCGGCCCTGCCCGCAGGCGGCCTCGAGCCCCGCCTCGTCGGCGAGATCGAGGTGGACCCCGTCGAGCGCGGCGAGGCCGTGCGCGCGCGCGGCGAGGACGATGAGCCCGAGGCTCGTCAGGACCTCGAGGCGCGCCGCCGTGTGGCGCGCGCCGAGGTCCTTCACGAGGTCTGCCGTCCCCGCTACGAGGCACCTCACCCGGGGCGACGCGGCGGCGATCGCGGGGGCGGCGAGCACGCCGCGCGGCGTCTCGATCATGCACCACAGCGCGCCGTCGGCCGGCGCACCGTGCTCAGCGAGCCCGGAGATCGCCGCGCCGACGGCGGCGGCGCTCTCGACCTTGGGCAGCAGGATCGCGCTCGCGCCGGCGCGCGCCGCCGCGGCGAGGTCGGCCGCGTGCCACGGCGTCCCGGCGCCGTTCACCCGCAGCACGACCTCGCGCGCGCCGTAGCCGCCCGCCGCGATCGCGCGGACGGCGTTCGCGCGCGCCTCGACCTTCGCCGCCGGCGCGACCGCGTCCTCGAGGTCGAAGATGACGGCGTCGGCGGCGAGCGCGCGCGCCTTCTCGAGCGCCCGCGCGTTCGAGGCCGGCATGTAGAGGACGCTGCGGCGCGG
>JBJMQK010000168.1:0-6981 GCA_045802735.1 Anaeromyxobacteraceae bacterium
TCGTGGGGTCGGCCATTTGGTCTCCGGTGGTGAAAGGCGCTCTCCAGGGCGTTTGCACCGCCTGTGCCGCGCCGCGCAACCGCGAGCGGTGCCGGCTTTCCGGGCGTTCGCACGGAGCGGGAACACAGCGCCGCGCGAAACGCAGGCGCAGGGGCGCTCGCTTTCAGAGCAGCTTCAGGAGCCCCACGCGCAGCGCCTCGCGATCAGGCCCCTCGGGCGCGGCGAGGACCGCGCGCTCGAGCGCCTCGGCCGCCTTCGCCCGGAAGCCCTTCTCGAGGTACACGTCGGCGAGACTCCGCAGCGCCGACAGGAAACCCGGGCGCAGGTCGACCGCGCGCTCGAGCGCGCTCATGGCGCGGAACGCGTCGCCGCGCGCCCGCAGCACGTCGCCGAGCGCGCAGTGCGCCTCGGCCGAGAACGGGTCGGCGGCGACGGCGCCCTCGAGCGCCGCCTCCGCAGCCTCGAGCCGCCCTGCCGCCGCCTCGGCCCGGCCGCGCTCGAGCGCCGGGACCGCGCCGTGGCCCGCCGCGGGCGCGGTGCAGGAGAGCGCGGCCTCGACCCGGCGCACGAGCTCGTCCACCCGGAACGGCTTCTCGAGGTAGTCCTGGGCGCCGTACGTCTCGCGCGCGTCGGAGGCGAAGCGCCAGCCGCGGTACACCGCGCTCATGATGACGATCGCCACCGCGCGCGTCGCGGCGTCGGAGCGCAGGCGGCGCGCGACCTCGAAGCCGTGCAGCCCCGGCAGCATCGCGTCGAGGAGCACGAGGTCGGGCAGCTCGCGCCGCGCGCGCTCGAGCGCCTCGACGCCGTTTGCCGCGACGCTCACCTCGTACCCCTTCGCCTGGAGCGCGCGCTGGGCGAGCAGCGCGATGGCGGGCTCGTCGTCGACGACGAGCACGCGCGGCGGGCCGGCGCGCACGGCCACGGCGTGCAGCACCTCGCCGCCGGTCGCCTCGTCTCCCTCGAGGATCTCGAGGTCGACGCCCTCGTCCGTCGAGAGCGCCGCGGACGCGCCCAGGACGGCCGTGGCGCGGAGCGCCGCGACGCCGACCGGCGGCGGCGGGTCGCGGAGCGCGAGCCCGGGGCGCGCATCGAGCGGCGCCGCCTCGCCCCGCCAGAGCGCCGCGCCCGAGTCGCGCGCGCCGTACGCACCGTCGATCGCCTCGCGCAGCGCCGCGAGCACGGCGACGTAGGTCGAGACCTCGCGCCCGGTGACGAAGCGCACCTCGGCCACGATGCGATCGCTCGCGTCGGGGGAGGCCACGGCGAGGTGGAGCCTGCCACCCTCCGTCGAGAGCGGCAGGATCGCGTCCGCCTCGGCGACCGGGCGCGGGACGAGCGCGAGCGCAGCGAGGTCGAGGACGCTGCGCGACAGGTCGACGCCGGGGAGACCGTGCCGCTCGGCGAGCGCGCTCGCGAGGTCGCCCTCGTCGCAGGCGCCCGCGACGAGGAGGCGCGAGCAGAGCCGGCTGCCGCTGGCCGGCGCCGCGAGCGCCGCGTCCTCGACCGCCCGCGCGTCGACGAGACGCCGCTCGACGAGGACGCGCCCGATGGGCATCCGGTCTTCGGGGCCGCGGCGGGTCATTCGCCGCGAGTGTACCCAGCGGGCGCTCCGAGCGGCTATCCCACGCTCTCGGCGTAGGTCATCACCAGGAACATGATCGCCTCGCCCTCGCCGGCGTTGCGGTAGGCGTGCGGCGCGTCGGCCTCGAACACGATGGCGTCGCCGCGACCCAGGACGTGGCGCGCGCCCTCGAGCTCGATCTCCACCGTCCCCTGCGAGATGACGAGGTTCTCGACGGTGCCGGGTGCGTGCGCGTCGGCCCTTTCCTCACCTCCCGGCTTGAGGTGGAGCTCGTAGAACTCCACCCGGCGGGGCTCGTCGAACGGGAAGAGCGCGCGCGAGCTGTAGGTGCCGTCGTGATTCGTGAGGGTCTTCGCACTCTCGCCGCGCAGGACCACGACGCCGCCCGCCTGCCGCTGGCCGATGAGGCCAGAGAATGGGACGCCGAGCGCCGTCGAGATCTTCCACAGCACGTTGATGGTCGGCGCGCTCTGGCCGAGCTCGATCTGGCCGAGCATCGCGCGCGAGACGCCGGACAGCTTCGAGAGCTTCTCGAGGGAGAGGCCGCGCTTCACGCGGAGCCGCCGCAGGTTCTGGCCGACGACGGGCGCGAGGTCGGCCGCGTTCGGGGCGACCTCGGGCGAGCTCTCGTCGGGCGCTTCGTGCGGCGGGCGGCGGGGCGGGCGGCCGTTCCGCGCGCGCGTTCCGGCGGCGGCGGTGGGCTTTGCGCTCTTCATGCTCGGGTTATCCGGCCCGGTGACTGGCTTGTCAACGTTCCGGGATAGGATGCAGCCGTGCTCCCCGGACCGCGCCGCCTGACGCTCGTGACGAGTCCGGACGATTGTGACCTCGCGTGCGACATGTGCCGGGAGCACGCGCCGGCCGCGCCTCGCCGCGTCGGCCGCGGGCGGCGCATGGACCCGGCCCTCGCGCTCGCCGTGACCGAGGAGGCCGGGCCGGGCCTCGCGGAGGTGGTCCCCTCGACCATGGGCGAGCCGCTCCTGTGGTCCGGGCTCGACGCGCTGGCGGAGCGCTGCGCCGAGCGGAACGTCCGCCTCAACATCACGACCAATGGCACGTTCCCGGGCCGCGGCGCGGCGGCGTGGGCCGAGCGGCTCGCCCCCGTCGCCTCCGACATCAAGATCTCCTGGAACGGCGCCCGCGCGGCGACCGCCGAGGCGATCATGGGCGGGCTCTGCTACGGCGCGGCGCTCGCGAACGTGAAGACGTTCCTCGCGGTGCGCGACCGGCTGCGCGCCGCACGGCGACGGGCGTGCTCGGTGAGCTTCCAGGTCACCGCGCGCGAGGCGAACGTCCGTGAGCTCGGCGACATCGTGCGGCTCGCGGCGCAGCTCGGGGTCGAGCGGGTCAAGGTGAACCAGCTCCAGGTCCACTTCCCGGGCCTCGTTCGCGAGGACCTGCGGCGCGACGCCGCTGCGCGGGAGCGCTGGAACGGCGCCGTGGGGGAGATGCGCCGCGCCGCCGACGAGGCGCGCGCCGACGGGCGCGCGGTCCGCCTGGAGAACGCCGTCGAGATGCCGGAGCCCCCGCACGAAGCGCCCCGCGGCGAGTGTCCCTTCCTCGACCACGAGGCGTGGATGCTGTGGGACGGCCGCTTCGCGCCGTGCCCCTCCCCCGCGGCGTGGGCCGGCGAGCTCGGCGATTTCGGCAATCTCGCCCTCCACGCGCTCGGCGAGGTGTGGCGAGGCGAGGCGTACCGCGGCCTCGTCACGGGGTACGCGCAGCGCACCACCTGCCGGTCCTGCAGCTTCCGGCGCGCGGGCGGGCTATAGCCCATTCCCGCGAAGGATGAGGCGAGCCCTGAAACGCACGAAAGCAGAGAACACCGTTCACCGCGGAGAGACGGACGAGAGCCTCCGCAGCGAGCGCGACAAGAGCGACGAGGCGGTAAAGCGCCGCGACGCGCGCACCGCCGACGCCGCCGACGCCGTGATCGAGCAGGCCCGCGATACCGCGGACGAGGTGCTGCGGTCCACACGGCAGGCGGATCCGAGCCCTTCGAACCCGGGGCAGGCGCGGGCGCGCGGCGAGGCGGATGCCGTCATCCAGCGGCAGCGCGCGGCGGCCGACTTGAAGCTCGACGAGGAGCGGCGCGACAGGACGCTCGCCCTGGCGTCGCTCTTCGCGCTCGAGCGCGAGCTCACCGATCAGCACCTCCTCGCCGAGCGGACCCGGGCGGACGTCGCGCTCAGCAACCGCGATGAGGTCCTCGCCACGGTCGCCCATGACCTGCGCGGGCTCATGGGCGACATCGCGCTGCGTGCCGGGCTCCTCGTCCGGACCGCCGGCGACGACGCCGCCGGCAGGCACGCGACCGGGATCGGCGAAGGCATCCTGCGGGCCACCGCGGCGATGAAGAGACTCGTCGGCGACCTCCTCGACATCGCGGCCATCGAGGCGGGGCGGCTGCGGGTGGACGCGTCCGCAGGGGACCTCGCGCACGTGCTGCGGGACGCCTCGGAGCCGTTCCGCTCCGCGGCAGAGGCCAAGGGGCTCTCGTTCGACTCGGCGGTCACGCCCGAGAGCGTCGCGGCGGTGTTCGACCACGATCGCGTCATCCAGATCCTGGGCAACCTCGTCAGCAACGCCATGAAGTTCACGCCGCGGGGCGGCAGGCTCTCGCTCGGCCTCGCGGTCACGGAGGGCGCGGCACGGATCTCCGTCGGGGATACCGGCGCGGGCATCGATCCTACCAAGCTCGAGCACATCTTCGAGCGGTTCACGCAGCTCCTCCCGTCCGACCGTCGGGGCCTCGGCCTCGGGCTCTACATCGCGCGATGTCTCGTCGAGGCCCAGGGCGGGCGCATCTCCGCGACGAGCGCGCCGGGGAGAGGCAGCACCTTCTCCTTCACGTTGCCGCTCGTCAGGGCGTGAGATCGCGCAGGACCACCTTCGCCGGCCGCGGCTTCCCCGCCGCCTCGACGACGAGGTTCACCGCCTTCCCCGGCGTCCGCGTGCGGAGCAGCGCCCGGAACTCGGCGAGCGTGGTCTTCGTGACCGGCGCGCCGTCCACCGACAGGATGCGATCGCCGACGCGCACGCCCGCCTGGTGCGCCGGCCCGCCCTCGAGCACGTCCATGACGGCGAAGGCCGGGCCGTCGAGGTTCACCCACAGTCCAGCCCGGTCGTAGGCGTCGGGCAGCGCGTCCTGCGCGTTCGGCTCGAACCACATGCGCTTCCCGGCGTAGTCGAACGTGACGTCGAAGCGGCGCAGCACGCCCCCGCCGACGTTGCCCGCGACGTACGGGTCGCTGAACGCGCCCTTCTTCTGCGAGGAGACGATCGCGACCGGCTCCTTCACCGTCACGGCACCGAGCTTGAGGACCCGCGCGCGGGTCACGCGGCCGTACGAGGCGCCCCCCACGCCCCAGCCAGTCACGACGGAGGGCGTGAGGCGGTACTTCGTCGCGAGCCCGTGCTGCTCGGCGAACGGGCCGAGGAGGTCGACCGAGCTCCGGCTGCCGGTGTCGATGTCGAACTTGCCGGGGACGCCGTCGATCTCGCCCTCCACCTGCGGGATGTGGTCGTTGAAGACGAACGGCACCGCGGTGCCCTTCGCGGCGCCCTGGAACGCTGCGGGCAGCGTGAGCGTGAGGCGGCTCTTCCCGTAGCTCACCTCCACGACGAACCGCTTGAACACCTCGTAGCCGATGAGCCCCAGGATCGGGACGCCCTCGACCGCGGCGAACGGCTCCATCGCGAAGACCATGAAGAGCTGGTCGCGCAGCGTCACGTCGCCGATCCCGAGCGCCTTCACCTCGGTGAGCGCGACGTCCTCGGACGCCTCGCCCACGCCGCGCCCCTGGAGCGCGCCGGCCGTCGGGAGCCCGAGCGCCTTCGCGAGCGTGGGGGTGACGATGTTCGCGCCCCCCGTGTCGCAGAGCAGCCGGAACGGGCCCTGGCCGTTCAGCGTCACGTCCAGGTAGATGTGGTTGTTCACGAGCTGGAACGGGACGGTCGTCGAGGTCTTGCCGCCCGAGAACGCGAAGTCGGGCGGCGGCGGCGCGGGCATCGCGAAGTCGGCGTCCTTCACCGGCACGTTCACCTCGACGCCCGTCACCTCGATGAGCTGGTCGTACTTCTCCTCTCCGTTCGTGGAGCGGATGCGGAACGGCAAGAGCACGCCCTCGACCCGCCGGTAATCGGAGAACAGCGTGGTGCGCGTCTCGAGCGCCATCTTCTCCACGACGCGGTCGACGTGGTGCGTGGCGGCGTCGATCCACTGGTCGAACGGCCGTCCGCCCTCGGGCGTGAGGGTGAGGTCGTGGAGCGCGCGGCCGTCCACCCGCTCGACCCCGCGCGCCTCGATCCGCGCCGCGGCGCGCGCCGGGTACCAGTAGGCGACCCGCCGCCGGTAGGCGTCGTCGATCGCGGCGAGGCGCGTGTCGCCGCCGGCCTCCTCGCGCACCTGCCCGGACGTGTCCTGGGTCCACACCGTCTTCCCGTCGAAGCCCTGCGCCTGGCGGATGGGGCCGAGCTGCATGCGATCGAGGGTGCGGCCGTTCACGAGGTCGTCGAGGGTCACCCCGCTGCCGCTGAGGCCCGAGGTCTTGACGGTGCCCTTCGTGCGCAGCGTCTTCACGCGATCCCAGGCCTCCCCGCCGGCGGCGGCCTTCGCCTCGGCGAGCAGCGCCTGGGGAGCGGGCGGCGGCGCATCGGCGGCGGGCGCCGACGGCGCGCCGGCGGCGAGGAGGAGGGACAGGGTGAGCGCCGTCGAGGACATGAGACCCTCCGTGAACGTCGGCGAGCGGTGAAGCGAGTCAGGTCGCCTTCACCGACGCGAGCAGCGCGCCGAAGGTGGCGATCGTCGTCGGGTCGGCGGGGCCGAAGATCGTCGCGAGGAGCACGCCCTTCGCCGAGGCGACGAGCGCCTGGGCGAACACCGTCGCGCCCTCGTCGGAGGTGGCCGCGGTCTCCCAGCGCATGAGCTGCGGCGTGTCGAGGACGCGCTGCAGCGGCAGGACCTCGGCGAGGTCCGGGTCGGAGGCGGCCTCGCGGATCGTGGCGAGGCCGTTCTCGACGAGGCCCGACAGGGCGTCCTCGCGCGCGGCGGCCCCCTGCGGCAGCGGCGATCCGGAGATCTGGAGCACCTCTCCGTCGGGGCCCTCGAAGATGAGGCGCGCGCCCTGTCGGCGCTCGCTCCATCCTTCGGGGGGAACAAAGGCGAAGGCGAGGCCCGGGACGCACGCGGTCATGAACCCTCCCTTTAGCGAGGGCGGGCGCGTCCGGCATGGCGGCGCCCAGCTCAAGTGAGCCCCCGGCGGCCTCCCGCCGCCATGAGGGGAGATCCGGCGCCTGCGGCGCCTCACTCCGAGGGGAGAACTCTCCCCCCGAGACCCCCCATCCCGAACGTCATTTCGAATGGGCAGCGTTCAGGTATCGGTCGAGATGGCGTC
>JBJMQK010000181.1:0-5136 GCA_045802735.1 Anaeromyxobacteraceae bacterium
CGGCACGGCCGACCTGCTCCAGCGCCTCGCGGAGCGCGACGCGCGCGTCGTCGTCGTCCGCGGGCCGGCCGAGGGCATCGCACGCGCGCTCGGCCGCGGCCTCGCGCGCTGCGACGCGGAGTTCGTGGCGCGCATGGACGCCGACGACCTCGCGCACCCGCGCCGCCTCGAGCGCCAGCTGGCCGCGCTCGCGGCGACGCCGGCGCTCTGGGCCGTCGGCTCGCAGGTCCGCGCGTTCCCGCGCCGCGAGGTCCGGGGCGGCATGCTCCGCTACGTGGAGTGGGTGAACGGGCTCACGACGCCCGGCCTGGTCCTGCGCGACCTCCTCGTCGAGGCGCCGCTCGTGCATCCCGCCTCGACCCTCCGCCGCGCGGCGCTCGAGCGACTCGACGGCTGGCGCGACGGGCCCTTCCCGGAGGACTACGACCTGTGGCTGCGCGCCGTGGAGGCCGGCGGCGCCCTCTCGAACGTCGCCGAGCCGCTCCTGCTCTGGCGCGAGAGCGCCGGCCGCGCGACGCGCAAGGACCCGCGCTACGCGCTCCTCCGCCACGTCGCGCTGAAGTGCGCCCACCTCCGCCGCACCGTCCTCGCAGGCCGCAGCGAGGTCGCGCTGTGGGGCGCGGGCGACACCGGCAAGGTCTTCGCCGATGCGCTCCGCCAGGAGGGCGTCCGCCCCGCGCTGTTCCTCGAGGTGGACGCGAAGAAGGTGGGCCGGACGGTGCGCGGCGCGCCGGTGTACGGCTACGAGGAGGCGGCGCGCGCGCGCGGGCTGCCGCTCCTCGTGGCCGTCGGCGCTCCGGGCGCGCGCCCGCTCATCCGGGCGGAGCTCGCGAAGCAGGGCTTCGTCGAGCTCTCCGACTACTGGTGCGTGAGCTGACCCTTAATCGTGGCCGTGCCCGTGGCCGTGCTCGCGCTCGTGCTCGGCGTGCTTCTCGTGCCTGCGCTCTTCCTTCCACTCGCGGCGCTCCGCCTTCTCGTGCTCCTTCCAGGCGTGGCGGTCGTCCCTCCGCTCGTGGCGCTCGGCGCGCGCCTCGGCGCGGCGCCAGTGCTTGTACTGCCCCGGGGGCAGCCGGTAGATCGCGCGCGGGACGTAGCGCGGCTCGACGTGCGCGAACGCGGCGCGCGGCGTGCGGGAGCGGTACCAGCCGGTGTCGCGGCGGCACCAGTACCAGCCGTTCGTGAAGAAGACCTCCTCGTCGTAGTTCTCCACCACCTGCACGCCCGGCTGGACGACGACGAGCGGCGGCGCGACAGGGAGGCCGACGTGGATCTGGACGCCGACCTGGGCGCGCGCGAGCGCGGGGACGGCCGACAGGGCGAGAGCGAACAAGAGAGCGAGCCTTTTCATGGCGCGCAGTCTACCGATCGCGCGGCGCATGAAAAAGGGACAGCATGTGCTGCGAGGTGGGCGTTCGCCGCACCTCCTTGTCACCTCGCCGGCGAAGGACCCTTGCGATCCGAGAGGATGAGCTCCCAGCCGGTGAGGAGGAGCATCACCGTCAGGACCGCGAACGGGACGAGCGAGAGGAGGTCCGAGGTCGCGCCGGCGAAGAACGGATTGTTCGCCGTGGACCACCTCGTGAGCACCGCGTCGACCGGCTCGAGCACGCCCGCCATGAACGCGATGAGGATGCCGGCGATCGCGCCGCCGGCGATGTACCCCGACGCCATGAGCACGCCCGGGCTCTTGTCGCCCTCGGCGACGATCTCCTCCTCGCTGAGCCCGCGCGCCTTGAACCCTCCCCGGTGGCGCGCGTCGACGAGCCAGCGCACGAGCCCCCCGATGAAGATCGGGGACGACGAGGAGAGCGGCAGGTACACGCCGACGGCGAAGGCGAGCGACGGGATCCCCGACATCTCGAGCACGATCGCGATCATCACGCCGAAGAGCACGAGGCCCCACGGCAGGTGCCGGTCGAGGATGCCCTTGATGATGTACGACATGAGCGTCGCCTTGGGCGCGTCGAACTTGCGCACCTCGCTGCCGTCCGCGCGCTTCGTGAACGTGCCATTGATCCCGGGGTCGACGAGCCACTGCGCGCGGCCGCCCTCGTCGACGAGGTAGCGCCCCGGTGGCCCGCCCACCGCGTCCGTCTTGTGCCACACGAGGAAGTCGCGGCTCGCGCCGTTCACCTGCGCGGCGGGCGGGTGCTCGCGGTCGCCCGGCAGCGTGGACGGGTCGACGCGCAGGCCCGCGGCCGCGACCTCCGCCGCGGGCACGTAGGTGGTCGCGGCCGCGTTGAGCCGCAGCAGGATGGGGCCGAGCATGAGCGCCGAGAGCAGCGCGCCGAAGAGGATCGCGTACTGCTGGTGGCGCGGCGTGCCGCCCACGAGGTAGCCGGTCTTGAGATCTTGCGACGTCGAGCCGCCGTTCGAGGCCGCGATGCAGACGATCGCGCCGACGGAGAGCGCCGTGACGTAGTACGGGCCGCCGGTCCAGCCCACGACGAGGAAGACGAGGCAGGTGAGGAGCAGCGTCGCGACGGTCATCCCGGAGATCGGGTTCGACGAGGACCCGATCTCGCCGGTGAGGCGCGAGGACACCGTGACGAACAGGAACCCGAAGGCGACGATGAGCACCGCGCCGAGGAGGTTCATGTGCAGCGGCTTCGCGAGGACGATCGCGAGGACGAGCGCCGCGATCCCGCCGAACACCACCTTCATCGGGATGTCGTCGTCGGTGCGGAGCTTCAGCGCCGTGAGTCCGCGCGAGGCGCTCCCGCCCATGTCCTTCAGCCCCTCGCGCAGGCCGTGGACGATCGTGGGGATGGAGCGGCCGAGGCTGATGATGCCGCCCGCCGCGACCGCGCCCGCGCCGATGTAGAGCACGTACGCGCTGCGGATCTGCGACGGCCCCATGTCGTGGATGGGGATCGAGCCGGGGGCGAGCGCGCCGGGGATGTCGTCGCCGAAGAACTTGATGAGCGGGATGAGGACGAGATAAGCGAGCACGCCGCCCGCGCACATGATCGACGCGATGCGCGGCCCGATGATGTAGCCGACGCCGAGCAGCTCCGGCGAGATCTCGGCCGAGATCGACCCGGCGGCGAAGGGCTTGCCGAAGACCTTCTCCGGCACGTCCTTCCACCCCTTCAGCGCGACCATCACGGTCTTGTAGAGGAGCCCGACCCCGAAGCCGGTGAAGATGGTGATGGCCGAGAGCCGCGTGCCGCCGCGGCGCTCCTCCTCGGCCCGCGCCTCGGCCGACGCCGCCGCGCGCGACTCCGCCGACGCGCCGGCCTTCAGCACCTCGGCGCAGGCGGTGCCCTCCGGGTACTTGAGGAGCCCGTGCTGCGCGACGATGAGCGCGCGGCGGAGCGGGATCATCATGAGGATGCCGAGGAGCCCGCCCAGCACCGCGACGAGCATGACGCGGGTGATCTCGAGGTCGAACCCGAGGATCATGATCGCCGGCATGGTGACGCCGACGCCGAACGCGATCGACTCGCCCGCGGAGCCCGCCGTCTGGACGATGTTGTTCTCGAGGATCGTCGCGTCCTTCACGCCGAGCTTCGACGCGAGGCGGAACAGCGTGATCGAGATCACCGCGACCGGGATCGAGGCGCTCACGGTGAGCCCGACCTTGAGGACGAGGTACAGCGACGACGCCCCGAAGATCATCCCGAGGACCGTCCCGAGCAGCACTGCACGTAGCGTGAACTCGGGGAGCTGGGCCTCGGCGGGGATGTAGGGCGAGAAGATCTTCTGCTCGGCCGCCTGCTGCACCGCGCGCTCGGTCGTCGCCATGCGTGCCTCGCCTCCTGTCGGAGCCGGCGCGTGAGGCCACGCCCTCGCCCGGCGCCGCGGAACCCGGCCCTTTTTCTAGGGCGCTTTCGGCACGAGCGCCCGCTCCACGGCGGCGAAGTCGTCGGGCAGGGGCGCCTCGAGCACGAGCGGGGCGCCCGTCGCGGGGTGGCGGAGCGCGAGGCGGCGGGCGTGCAGCATGACGCGCGGGACGGACACCTCGAGCACCCGCCGCGGCCCTCCGTAGCGCGCGTCGCCGAGGAGCGGCGCGCCGAGGTGGGCGAGGTGGACGCGGATCTGGTGCGTGCGCCCCGTCTCGGGGTGGCAGGCGACGAGCGCCGTGCCCGACGGCCCGGCGCGGAGCGTCTCGTAACGCGTCGCCGCGGCGGCGCCGCCGGCTGCGAGGACCGCGCGCCGTCCCGGCCGGAGCGGGTCGGGCCCGAGCGGCGCCTCCACGCGGCCGGTGGGCGGGGCAGGCGCGCGGGCCGTGAGCGCGAGGTAGCTCTTCTCGACCGCGCCGTCGCGGAACGCGTCCGAGAGCGCGGCGGCGGCCGCGGCGGTGCGCGCGAGCACCGTCACCCCCGAGGTCTCGCGGTCGAGCCGGTGGACGATCGTCACCGGCGCGCCGAGGAGCGCCAGGACGAGGTCCGGCAACGCCCCGCGGTCGCTTGTGAGCGTCGCCTGGGCCGCGACGAACGGCGGCTTGTCCACCGCCACGAGGTGCTCGTCGGCGTAGAGGAGTCGCGCCCGGTCGAGCGCCGGCGGCGCCGCCGCACCGCGGCCCGCCTCCTCGAGGTTCACGACGACGTCCTGCCCCTCGCGGACGATGCGGCTCGCGACCTTGAAGCGCCGCCCGTCGAGGAAGACGCCGCCCGCGTCGAGCGCGCGCCGCGCGAGCCCGCGCGACACGCCGCCCTTCGCGGCGATGAACTGGTCGAGGCGCGCGCCGGCGTCCTCCCGCGCGACGCGGAGCGTGAGACGCCGCAACCGCTACGCCGCGGCCTTGTCGTTCGACGGGCAGGACCCGCAGCCCTGGCCCTTCGGCTTGTCGCAGGCCGGCGCCGCCGACGAGCCGCTCTTCTTGTAATCGGTGACGTAGAAGCCCGAGCCCTTGAACGCGAAGGCGCCGGCGCTCATCACCTTCTTCACCTTCTTGCCGCAGTCGTGCTTCGCGAGCGGCGCGTCGGCGAGCTTCTGCAGCACCTCGAAGCGACCACAGTCCGGGCACTCGTATTCGTAGAGAGGCATGGGAGAAGTCTCCGGGAAGGAAATTAGACTCTGGCGGCAGCGTGTCAAGCAGTCGGGCGGGAGGACTGCCAGCGCCCGCCGCCACGTGCGGTGTAACCTATCGAGGTGATTGTGGATCCTGTCGACATCGAGATTCTCCGGGCC
>JBJMQK010000193.1:0-8462 GCA_045802735.1 Anaeromyxobacteraceae bacterium
GCGAGACCTTCTTCTGGCCCTGGGATCCCGTCGCCGGCGTCGTCCGCTGGATGTGCGCCTTCGACACCGCGCCCGAGGACGTCGCCTGCTTCGCCGCGGTGCTGTCGTCGGCGCTGGGGCGGCGCGCGTAGGCAGCCCCCAGACGGGGCCTCGCTCAGACGCCGCGCCCCCATGCGCGGAGCACGAGCAGCTCCCGCCCGTCGGGCCAGCCCTCGCAGCGTAGGACCTCGAACGGGCCCCTGCCGCGGACGAAGAGCCGAAACTCGGGGTCGGTCGGCGACTGCCCGTCGAAGACCTGGAGCGCCAGGACGTCGCCCCGCACGGAGACGAGCACCCCGCGCAGGTCGGGGGGCGTCAGCCGCTGGGCCGCGACCTCACTGATCTTTTCGAGGTCGAACCCTGCAGGGAACTCCCACGCCTCCAGCTGTTCGGTCATCGGCCGTCTCTCTCCTCGGCGCCGGACCTCCCAGGGGGCCCGTCCCCCCAATGTGCGCTCGCCCGGCCGCGCGCGCAGCCTGCAGCAGGTCGTTTGAATAAACTTCAAGTCCCGTCCGTTCTGCCTCGACCATGACGAGGAAGGGACACGAGAGGAACGACATCGGAGCGGCGCTCGCCGCCTCCGTCGCCGCGGCGCGCGAGCTCGCGCCGCTGCCCGCCGACGAGGAGCGGGCGCTGGTGGCGCGCGCCAAGGCCGGCGACGCCCGCGAGCGGGACGCGCTGGTGCGCCGGTTCCTGCCGCTGGTGGTGAGCTTCGCGCGGAAGCAGGCGCGCGGGACCTTGCCGCTCGAGGAGCTGGTCCAGGAGGGCAACGTCGGCCTCCTGCACGCCATCGAGAAGTACGACCCCAGGGCCGGGACGCGGTTCTCGACGTATGCCGTGTGGTGGGTGCGCGCGTACGTGTGGAAGTACCTCAAGACGGCACGCTCCTCGGTCCGCCCGAAGAGCGGCTCGGCGGCGCTCGCCGACGTGTCGCTCGACCGCCCGGTCGGTGACGAGGAGGGCGACGCCACGTACCTCGAGCGCCTCGAGGACACCGCACCCGCGCCCGACGCGCGTTACGCCAGGACGCAGGGCGACGCCCAGGTCCAGGGGGCCCTCGCGAGGGCGCGCGCGCGCATCGGGGAGCTCGGCTGGGACATCGTCCACTCGCGCCTCGAGCGCGACGTGCCGGAGACGCTCGAGGACATCGGCAAGCGCTGGGGGCTCTCCCGCGAGCGCGTGCGGCAGGTCGAGGTGAAGACGAAGCGGCTGCTCCGCGAGGTGCTGCAGCCGGTCGACGACGGGCGCCGTGCCGCATGAGGCGCGGCGGGAGAGGGCGCGGAGGAGCGCGATGGTGAAGAACCGGCGCTGCGGGTGCGGGGGCGAGCTGCGGGACGTCACCGAGGCGCTCGCGGTGACGCTCCCGCGCTCGGGCGTCGTCGCGACCGTCGCGGCGCCCGCCGCGCGCTGCGGCGGCTGCGGCGCCGTCGGCTTCGATCCGGCGGTGCTGGCGCGCGCGCAGCTCTCGATCGGCTGCGAGCTGGCGAACGTCGGCGTCCGCACCGGCGACGCGCTCCGCCTCATGCGCAAGGCGCTCGACCTCCGCGCCTGCGACCTCGCCCGGCTGCTCGAGGTGACCCCCGAGACGGTGTCCCACTGGGAGACGGGGAAGGCGCTCCTGCCGCGCGCCGCGTTCGTCGCCGTCGCGGCGATGGTCGAGGAGGCGCTCGAGGGGCGCACCGCGACGCGCGATCGCCTGGCGCGGCTCGCCGAGGGGCGCGCCCACCCGCGGGCGGTCGCGGTGCAGCTGCGCGCGCCTTCGCGTTCACGCTGAGCGGAGCCGAGCGGAGTCGAAGGGCGCGCTTCGACTCCGGCCGCTCCGCGGCCTACGCTCGGCGCGAACGGAAGAACACTCAGCGCTTCTCGTCGGGGGCCCCGGCGTCGGGCTTTGCCTCGTCCTTCACCTCGCCCTCGCCCTTCGACGGCTCCGGCCAGGTCGGGCTCGCGAGCTCGACGCGCCACACCGGCCCGCCCATCGCGAGCTGCGTGTCGCCGCGGACGAAGGTCGGCGCGTCGCCGGCGAGCACCCAGAAGTGCGAGTCGGGCGGCACCTTGCCGAGCGCCGAGGCGACGACCCCCGTGACGCCTGGGACGTGCACCTTCATGACGTAGTGCACCGCCTTGCGCGAGACGCCCACGATGGAGAACGGGTCCTCGCCCACCGGCTCGAACTCGAGCTTGACGACGCGCGGCTTGGGCGTGATCGCGACCATCGACACCGTCACCTTGCGCTTCGGGGCGGCGATGTTCTTGAGGAGGACGATCGTCATCCCGTTCGCCACGTCGGACGGCAGGTCGACGTGCTCGTCAATCGTCTTCTCCTCGCCGCCGTCCTCGCTGTAGCGGACCTTCACGCGCCCGCCGCGCTCGATGTGGGACTCGAGCTGCTGCTTGAACGCCGGCCCCTTCTGCACGACGTGGTTGCTCACGAAGCGGAAGTGCCCGCGCTGCGTGAAGACGGTGGTCTCCTCGCGCAGCGACCCGTCCCGGAAGCGGAAGCGGAGCTTCCCGGTGACGCGATCGCCCCTCACGTGCTGCGTGAGGTCGCCCTCGGCGAGCGTCTCGCCCTCGAGCGTGCGGAGCGCGACGAAGCCGTGCGCGAGGCCCTCCGTGTGGCGCACCGGGACGAGCTCGCCGCGCGCTGCGGCCGGCGCGCCCAGGGCGAGCGCGAGCGCGAGGGCGGCGGCGCGGTTCACGGTGCGTGCGCCCCGAGGATCGGCGCGCCGTCCCGGAACACGACCACGTCGCCCTTCGGGATCGGCGTCCACACCTCGTTGTCGGTGAGCGGGGTCGTCACGACGACGGCGACGCGGTCGGAGGGCGAGGTCAGCTCGCGGAAGTCGACGGTGACGTCCTCGTCGATGAGGTGGGCCGCGGCGAACGGCGCCTGCCGCACGACGTAGTGGAGCTGCGTCGAGCAGTGGGCGAACAGGTGCTCGCCGTCGGAGAGGAGGTAGTTGAACGGGCCGAGGCGGGTGAGCGCGCGCGTGTACTCGACGATCTCGGGGTAGAGCGCGTCGAGCGGCGGCTTGCCGTCCGGGAACCGCGCGCGGAGCACGTCGAGGAGCCCGCAGAACGCGGCCTCGCTGTCGGTCGCGCCGACGGGACGATACGGGCCGGCGACCGGGCGCGGCACGCCATCGAGGTTCCCGTTGTGCGCGAACACCCAGTAGCGTCCCCACAGCTCGCGCTGGAACGGGTGGCAGTTCTCGAGCGCGCGGGCCCCCTGGGTCGCCTTGCGGATGTGCGCGATGACATTGGTCGATTTGATTGGATAGCGCCGGACGAGGTCGGCGATCGCAGAGCGGCGGGCGGGCTCGGGGTCGAGGAACAGGCGGCAGCCCGCCCCCTCGAAGAAGGCGATGCCCCATCCGTCGGCGTGCACGTCGGTGCCGCCGCCGCGCGCCGCGAAGCCCTCGAACGAGAAGCAGATGTCCGTGGGGACGTTGCAGTTCATTCCGAGGAGCTGGCACATCGGCGGTCGGGTCCGAGGCGGGAGCGGGAGGGCCGGGCGAGAGCGACCCGTCGAGTATACGGCCGCGGCCGGCCCCGGGCCGCGAGGGAGGTCGCGCACGCGGCAAGGCCCAGGAGGGGCGGTCGCGGCCCCCGGGGGGACCTGCGCGTTATGAACGGACATGCTATGCCCCGAGTCGGCGCGAGCGCCGACGGGCCAGCACCCTCTTCTCCTCCACGGCCGACATCCAGAACGGAGCGGGCATGCTTCGCTACAAGGCGGACCGCAGGACGATCGCGTACCTCGCCTGCACCGCCGCCGTCACGGCGCTCAACTGGCGCGCGGGGACGGTCCGCCCGCTGCTCTACGCGCTGCAGCTCTTCCTCTTCTACACGTGCGCCGTCATCAGCCACAACCACAACCACCTCGCGATCTGGCGCTCGCGCGGCGCGAACCTCGTGACGAACTGGGTCATCTCGTTCTTCTACGGCTACCCCGCCATCGGCTGGGTGCCGACGCACAACCAGATTCACCACAAGCTCAACAACGCCGAGGGCGACAGCTCGCGCTGCCCGAAGGTGTTCAAGGGCAACCACCTCCTCGCGCTCGCCATCTACCCGACGCTCACGAGCCTGCTGCAGACGCGCGACGTGAACGCGTACCTGCTCTCGCTCTGGCGCCGCAATCGCCCCGCGTTCTGGTCGGCGGCGTCAGAGTTCGTCGTGTTCTTCGGCGCGATGGCCGCCGCGCTCGTCCTCGACTGGCGCCGCGCGCTCCTCTTCCTCGTCATCCCGCAGCAGGTGGCGCTCTTCGCGATCCAGGCGACGAACTTCCTGCAGCACATCGAGACCGCCACCGGGTCGGAGTGGGACCACTCGCGGAACTTCGTCTCGCCGGTCCTGAACGCGATCCTGTTCAACAATGGCTACCACACGGTGCACCACATGAAGCCCGGCGTGCACTGGTCGCATACGCCCTCGCTGCACGCCGAGATCGCGTGGCGCATCGACCCGTCGTTGAAGCTCCCGTCGCTGTTCGGGTACCTCGGGCGGACGTACTTCGTGCGGCCGTTCGTCCCGAGGGCGCGCTCGATGGGGTGAACGCGCTGCGGCGGTGACGGCCGCCGCTCACGCCTTCAGCCAGGTGTCCACGAGCTGGCGCCAGGACTGCTTGATCATCTCGCCGCGCGCCGGATCGCCCTTCAGGATCGACTCCAGCATCGACCTGCCCTGCTTGAAGGTGATGTGCGGCGGCAGCGGCGGGACCTCGGGATCCGTCACGGCCTCGAGGACGCACGGGCGGTCCGCCGAGAGCGCGGCCTCCCAGGCGGGCGCGATCTGCTCCGGACGGTCGACGCGGACCCCGCGCAGCCCGATCGACTCCGCGTACCTGGCGTACGGGAAGTCGGGGATGTCCTGCGAGGCCTCGAGCTTCGGGTCCCCGATCATGACCCGCTGCTCCCAGGTGACCTGGTTGAGATCGCGGTGGTTCAGCACCAGCACGACGAGCCGCGGATCCTTCCAGCGCTTCCAGTACTTCGCGACGGTGATGAGCTCGCCGAGGCCGTTCATCTGCATCGCGCCGTCGCCGACGAGCGCGACGACCGGGCGGTCCGGGAACGCGAACTTCGCGCCGATGGCGTACGGGACGCCGGGGCCCATCGTCGCGAGGTTGCCGGAGAGCGAAGCCAGCATCCCCGGCCTGACCTTCACGTCGCGCGCGTACCAGTTCGCGGCCGATCCCGAGTCGGCGCAGAGGATGCAGCCGTCCGGGAGGCGCGGCGACAGCTCCCAGAAGACCCGCTGCGGGTTCACCGGCCTCGCCGGGCTCATCGCCCGCGCCTCGAGCACCCTCCACCAGGTGGCGACCTCGCGCTCGATGCGCTGCCGCCAGGAGCGGTCCTCCTTGCGCTGCAGGAGCGGCAGGAGCGCGCGCAGCGTCTCCCTCGCGTCGCCGACGAGCGCGAGCTCCACCGGGTAGCGGAGCGCGAGCATGCCGCCGTCGAGGTCGATTTGCACGCCGCGCGCCTGGCCCTCCTTCGGCAAGAACTCCGAGTACGGGAAGCTCGTCCCGACCATGAGCAGCGTGTCGCACTCGGCCATGAGGTCCCAGCTCGGCTTCGTGCCGAGGAGGCCGATGGAGCCGGTGACCCAGGGGAGATCGTCGGCGAGCACGTCCTTGCCGAGGAGCGCCTTCGCGCAGCCGGCGCCGAGCCGGTCGGCGACCTCGGCGACCTCCGCGGCCGCGCCCCGGGCGCCCGCGCCGACGAGCATCGCCACCCTCGACCCGGCGTTGAGGAGCTCGGCGGCGCTCTTCAGATCGGCGTCGGCGGGCACGACGCGCGGCGCGAGCCAGCCGTGGCCGATGGAGGTGTGGATCGTCGCGTGCGCGTGCGGCGGGTCCTCGACCGGCAGCTCCTGGATGTCGTTCGGGACGATCAGGCAGGTGACCGTGCGCCCGGCCAGCGCGATGCGGATCGCGCGGTCGACGAGGTGCCGCGCCTGCTGCGGCACCATCATCGTCTGCACGTACTCCCCGGCGACGTCCTTGAAGAGGCTCTGGAGATCCACCTCCTGCTGGAAGGAGCCGCCCATCGCGGCGCGCGCCGACTGGCCGACGATGGCGACGACCGGCTGGTGATCGAGCTTCGCGTCGTAGAGGCCGTTCAGGAGGTGGATCGCGCCGGGGCCCGACGTCGCCATGCAGACGCCGACCTGGCGCGTGAACTTCGCGTGCGCGCACGCCATGAAGGCCGCCATCTCCTCGTGGCGCACCTGCACGAGCTCGAGCTCCTTCACCTGGTGGAAGCCGGAGAAGATCCCGTTGATGCCGTCGCCCGGGAACCCGAAGACCCGGCGGATGCCCCAGCCCACGAGCCGCTCCAGGATGAACTGCCCCACGGTCGTCGCCACGGTGCGCCCCTCCCCTCGTCCCGGGAAAGTTGCGTCGCGCGACGCCCCGCGTGAAGCCCTTCGAGGTCCAACGATCGCGGCGGCTCGACGCGGTGGAGCGCTGAAACGGCGGCCCCGGGGGCGGATCCCCCGGGGCGGCCTTCCCCCGCACTCCTAGTCGTCCGCGTTCACGTCCCTGAAGAAGTAGTAGTCGGCGGTGTAGGGCACGAAGGCCATGTGGCCGACGTCCGCCGCCGAGGCGCAGCCCGTCGCCGGCGCGACTCCGCCGGCCGTGTCGATGCGCTGGACGAAGGTGGTCGCGGTGAGAATGCCGCCGCCGGTCGGGCCGGGCTGCACGCCGGCCATCGAGAGCAGGACCCACGGGATCGCGTCGGGGGCGACGAACGCCGCATCGGAGGACGCCTTCACGGCCTTCGCGAAGACCGTGCTCGTGTCCCTGGAGTGCTGCCACGCGGCGCGGATCGTGCCGTTCTCGATGGCGTTCGGGGCGAAGAAGTGGGTGATGAGCTGCTTCCCGTGGTCGTCGAAGAGCGTCGCCTCGGGCGTGAAGAGCGTGTACGCGAACCCACCCGCCGCCGTCGGCAGGCAGACGTAGTTCTGGGTCCCGACGGCGTGGCCCTCGAGGAACGGGACGTTCCCCACCGGCACCTCCAGGCCCGCCGGCACCGCGGGGGCCGCTGGACCGTCGGCGCGCGCCGGCCCGGGCAGCGACACCGCGACCGCGCTCAAGACCGACAGCGCCAGCGCGACCGACTCGTGAACGACCAGCTTACTCGTCATGGCTCTTCCTCGTGGGCGCTTCGCGCCCGGTGACTTCGACGTGTGCTGCGCGGCCCCTGCGGCCTTCCTGCCTGATGCCGTTCATTCCCCGGGGCGGCGGCGGAGGTTCAACCGAGCGTCGACCGCTGGGACGCCCCACCTCGGCCGCACGTGCGCTTGAACCTCCGCGGCCCGGCCCGGGAATCAGCTGCAGGAAGGGCACGCATGAACCGCCTCGCGCTCGCACCGAACCGGGACCCCATCGCGCCGCGCCGCTCGCCGGCGCCGGGCCTAAGTGACGCCCGGATGGTGGCTCTCGGCGAGGCGGAGGTGGAGGCGACGCAGCAACGCGCCGAGGACGTCGCGCTCCTCCGCCGCGTCGCGGCGCGCGATCGCGGCGCGTTCGAGGCGCTGTACGAGCAGTACGCGCCGCGCCTCGGCGGGTACGCGCTGCGGCTCCTGAAGGACCGGGACGCGGTGGACGAGGTCATCGACGACGTCATGCTGGCCGTGTGGCAGAACGCGTCGCGCTTCGACCCCGCGGTCGCGCGCCTCTCGACGTGGCTCTTCGGGATCACGCACCACAAGGCGCTGACGCGGCTCGCCCGTTCGCCGCCGCGACGCGAGGCGCTGCGGCCCGAGGCCGAGGCGGGAGCCGACTGCGGGGACGGCGACGATCAGCAGGACGCAGCGCTCGACCCGGAGCACGCCGCGATGGGGCGCCAGCTCGGCGCCGCCCTCGCCGACGCGCTCGGGCGCCTCTCCCCCGACCACCGCGCGGTCATCGAGCTCGCCTTCGCCGAGGGGCAGTCGTACCAGGAGATCGCGGCCGTCATCGGCGCGCCCCTCAACACCGTGAAGACGAGGATGTTCCACGCGCGCAAGCACCTCGCCCGCTTCCTGCGCTGGCGCGGCGACCGCGACGGGAGGACCACGCGATGACGACATCAGACCACGACGCCGTCGCGGAGCTGCTGCCCTGGTACGTGAACGCGACGCTCGGCCGCGACGAGGCGGCGCGCGTCGAGGAGCACCTCCCCGCCTGCGCCGCCTGCCGCGAGGACCTGGCGCGCTGCCGCGCGCTGGCGCTCGCCACGCGCGCCGCGTCGAGCGAGGAGCGCTGGGCGCCGTCGCCGCGCCACTTCGCCCGCGTCCTCGCCCGCGTGGACGCCGCCGAGCGGGCGCGCCCCGGCGCGCGTGGCCGGGCGCTCCTCGAGCGGCTGCGCGCCTGGGCGAGCGAGACGCCGCGCCCGGTGCGCTGGGCGTTCGCCGTCCAGGGTATCGCGGCGCTCGCGCTC
>JBJMQK010000233.1:0-5334 GCA_045802735.1 Anaeromyxobacteraceae bacterium
GAAGCCGGCGGCAGCTCGCGAAGCGAGCCAGCGCCGAAGGCGCCGCCGCCGGGCGGCACGTGGAGCCCGCACTCCTTCCGCCCGCTGCCGCGCCAGCGCCCCGCCCGCGGGTCCTCGCCCGCGCCGACCGGGGTCGTGCACGGCGCGCAGCCGATGCTCGGATAGCCGCGCGCGTGCAGCGGGTTCACCGGGACGTCGTGCTCCTTCACGTAACGTGCAATATCCTCGGCGCTCCAGCGCACGAGCGGGTTCACCTTCACGAGCCCGAACTTCGCGTCCCACTCGACCGGCAGCGCGCCGGCGCGCTCCTTCGTCTGGTCGCGGCGGATGGCGGTGATCCAGGCGTCGAAGCGCGCCAGCTCGGCGGCGAGCGGCTCGACCTTGCGCGCGCGGCAGCACGCCTCGGGATCGGCCTCCCACGGCGCGCGCCCGTCGGCAGGCGGGTCGGCGGGCGCGTCGAACCAGGGGCGGACCCCGCGGATCGTCACGCCGTAGCGCTGCTCGAGCGTGTTCCAGAGCGTGTAGGTCTCCGGGAAGAGGTACCCGGTGTCGAGCGTGAAGAGGTCCACCTGGAGCCCGGCCCGCGCCGCCATGTCGACGAGAACGCAGCCCTCCGCGCCGAAGCCGGTCGCGAAGGCGAGGCGCGGCGCGAAGCGCTCGGCCGCGAAGGCGAGGATGTCCTGTGGCGAACGCGCCTCGAGCGCGCTCGCCCAGCCGGCGAGCTCCGTGCGGTCCATGGGAACCCTCTTCCTACTTCGCCGCGGCGAACGCCTCGTCGAAGTCCTCCTTGATGTCGTCGATGTGCTCGATGCCGACCGAGACGCGCACCTGCTCGGGCGCCACGCCGGCGCTCTTCTGCTCGGCCTCGCTGAGCTGCTGGTGGGTCGTCGACGACGGGTGGATGACGAGCGTCTTCGCGTCGCCCACGTTCGCGAGGTTCGAGGCGAGCTTCACCGAGTTGATGAACTTCTTGCCGGCCTCGAACCCGCCCTTGATGCCGAAGGTGAACACGCCGCCGAAGCCGTTCCTGAGGTACTTGCGCGCGCGCTGGTGGTACGGGTGCTCCTCGAGGCCGGTGTAGTTCACCCACGCCACCTGCGCGTGGCTCTTGAGCCACCGCGCCAGCGCGAGGGCGTTGTCGACGTGGCGCTGCCCGCGCAAGGACAGCGTCTCGAGGCCTTGCAGGAGCTGGAACGCATTGAACGGCGAGAGCGCCGGCCCGAGGTCGCGCAGGCCCTCCACGCGGGCGCGGATGATGAACTGGATGTTGCCGAACGGCCCCTTCGGCCCGAAGACGTCGTTGAAGACGAGGCCGTGGTAGCCCGGCGAGGGATCGGTGAAGAAGGGGAACTTGCCCGACGCGCCCCAGTCGAACTTCGCCGAGTCGACGATGACGCCGCCGATCGACGTGCCGTGCCCGCCGATCCACTTCGTCGCGGACTGGACGACCACGTCGGCGCCGTGCTCGATCGGCTTCACGAGGAAGCCGGCCATGCCGAACGTGTTGTCGACGATGAGCGGGATCTTGTGCTCGTGCGCCAGGTTCGCGAGCGCCTCGAAGTCGGGGACGTTGCCGGCGGGGTTCCCGATCGACTCGGTGTAGATGGCCTTCGTCTTCGCGTCGATCGCCTTGCGGTAGTCGCCGACGTTGTCGCCCTCCACGAACTTCACGCCGATGCCGAGGCGCGGCAGCGTCACCTTGAACTGGTTGTAGGTGCCGCCGTACAGCATGCTCGTCGAGACGATGTTGTCGCCCGCCGCCGCGATGTTCGAGATCGTGAGGAACTGCGCCGCCTGCCCCGACGCGGTGGCGAGCGCCGCCGCGCCGCCCTCGAGCGCGGCCACCCGCTTCTCGAAGACGTCGGTCGTCGGGTTCATGATGCGGGTGTAGATGTTGCCGAACTCCTGCAGCGCGAAGAGGCGCGCGCCGTGCTCGGCCGAGTCGAAGGTGTAGGACGTCGTCTGGTAGATCGGGACGGCGCGGGCGTTGGTGCCCGGCGCGGGCTCCTGGCCGGCGTGCACCTGCAACGTCTCGAAGCGCGGCTTGCGGTGAGGGGGGAGGGCCATGTCGGTCGTCCTTTCGGAGGCGGAGGGGCGGCGCCCCGGCGTGCAGCATCCTGTATTGCGGAGGACTCTCCTGTCAAGCGGATGAGCGGATGGAATGCCGTCAAAGCGGATGGGGTGTCCGGACCACCCGCGGCGCGGCGGCGGTCGCGGTAGATTCCCGCCTCCCCATCGCGAGGTCCGCACCGTGGCCGAATCCACCGCCCGCACCGTCGCCGCACTGTTCCTCGAGCGCGTCGGGAAGACGCCCGGCGACGAGGCGTTCCGGCACCCCGTGGGGAAGGCGTGGGCGAGCCTCACCTGGCGCGACACGGAGGCGCGCGTGCGCGCCATCGCCTGCGGGCTGCGCGCGCTCGGCCTCGCGAGCGAGGAGCGCTGCGCCATCCTGTCCTCGACGCGCCTCGAGTGGGCGCTCGCCGACCTCGCCATCCTCTGCGCGGGCGGCGCGACCACCACCCTCTACCCCTCGAGCACCGCCGCGGAGTGCGCCTTCATCCTCGCCGACTCCGAGAGCGCGTTCGCCTTCGTGGAGGACGCGGGCCAGGCCAGCAAGCTCCGCGAGCACCGGGCGGCGCTCGGGAACCTGCGCAAGGTCATCCTCCTCGGGAGCGCCCCCGCCGGCGATCCGTGGGTCCTCTCGCTCGAGGACCTCGAGGCGCTCGGGCGCGCCGAGGACGCCGCCCACACCGCGCGCTTCGAGGAGATCGCGGTGGCCGTCCGCCCCGACGCGCTCGCCACGCTCATCTACACGTCCGGGACGACCGGTCGCCCGAAGGGCGTCGAGCTCCTTCACGCGGGGTGGGTGGCGCAGGCCGAGGCGGTGGACCGCGCCGGGATCCTCGACCACCCCGGAGCGCTGCAACTCTTCTGGCTCCCGCTCGCGCACTCCTTCGGCAAAATGATCGGCACGGCGCAGCTCAGGATCGGGTTCCCCACCGCGGTCGACGGACGCGTGGAGCGCATCGTCGAGAACCTCGGCGCGATCCGGCCGACGTTCGTGTGCGCCGTGCCGCGCATCTTCGAGAAGGTGCACGGCAAGATCCTGCAGGGCGCGCTGTCCGGTGGCCGGGCCAAGCGCGCCATCTTCCGCTGGGCGGTGCGCGTGGGGAAGCGGCGGGCGAGCGCCCTGCGCGCCGGCCGCTCGCCATCGCCGCTCGTCGAGGCGCAGTGGCGCGTGGCCGACCGCCTCGTCTTCGCGAAGGTGCGCGCGCTCTTCGGCGGGCGGCTGCGCTTCTTCGTCTCGGGGTCGGCGCCCCTGTCGCGCGAGGTGGCGGAGCTGTTCGAGGCCGCCGGCGTCGTCATCTGCGAGGGCTACGGCCTCACCGAGTCGGCCGCGGCGACGCACGTGAACCACCCCCGGCGTCGCAAGGTCGGCACCGTGGGCCCGCCGCTGCCCGGGGTCGAGGTGCGGCTCGCCGACGACGGCGAGGTGCTGATGCGCGCGCCGTGGATCATGCGCGGCTACCACAACCTCCCCGAGGCGACGGCCGAGGCGCTCGCCGACGGGTGGCTGCACACCGGCGACGTGGGCGCGGTGGACGCCGAGGGCCACCTCACCATCACCGACCGGAAGAAGGACCTCATCAAGACCTCCGGTGGGAAGTACGTCGCGCCGCAGGAGATCGAGGGCAAGCTCAAGGCGCTCTGCCCGTACGTCTCGCAGGTGCTCGCGCACGGCGACCGCCGCAACTACGTGTCGGCGCTCGTGACGCTCGACCCGCTCGCCATCGCCGCGTGGGCGAAGGATCACGGCCTCGACGGCCGCCCCCTGCCCGTGCTCGCGGCGCACCCCGACGTCCGCGCGCTCGTCCAGGCGTGCGTCGCCGAGCTCAACGCGTCCTTGCCCAAGTTCGCCGCGGTGAAGCGCTTCACCATCCTCGCCCAGGAGTGGAGCGAGGGCGCCGGCGAGGTGACGCCGAGCCAGAAGCTCAAGCGCAAGGTGATCGAGGAGCGTCACCGCGCCGCGCTCGACGCGATGTACGCCGAGCGCGGTGTGGCGCGCGGGGTGCCGTGACGACCTCCGCGCGCTGAGCGGCGTGCGGCGCCGGCGCGACGCGCGTCGCCGGCGAGCCCCACCAGTGGATGATCATGAGCAGGACCCCGAGCGCGAGCAGCCCGGCGAGGACCCGTGTCGGGTCGCGCCGCGCGCGCGCGAGGAACCGCAGGACCGCCCGCCGCGTGCGCTCGACCGTCATGGCGCACCATGGGGCAGGCCGTGGGGAAGGGAGGCGCCGCGGTCGCGCTCCGGCGAGAACAGCACCGCCGAGATGCGGAACGCGCCGAGGACGAGCAGGAGCGCGGCCAGCGCCGCGATCTCGCCGGCGCCGAGCGCGTGCTTGTAGAGGCCGATCATCACCTCGCGCACGACGAACACCACCGCCGCGTCGAGGATGAAGGTGATCTTGATCCGGTGGACCTCGAAGTACTCGATGATGCTCTTCAGGAGCTCGATGACGACGAACATCGAGAGGATGTCGGTGACGAGCAGGTCGAAGCCCGCGCCGATGCTCGGGCTGCGGTAGACGGCGCCGAGGTCGAGGAACACGCGCGCGATGCCGAGCATGAGCGCGACGATGGCGAGCGGCATGAGCAGCCGCACGATGACGTCGACGATGTGGTTGAACCAGCGCGTGGCGCCGCTCTCGATGAGCGCGCCCGCCTCTCCGAGCTTCATGCGCATGGGGTCGTTCCGCGCCGGGATGGCGGCGCGCTCCGGCTGGGATCGTGGGCTCCGAGGTAGCATCGCGATGTGGCGTCCTCCTGTGGTGCGGGTGAAGAGGGGGTGAGGTCCGTCGGGCGGCGGCGCGCCGGGACCTTTGTCCAGCGACGAGGCGCGGGCGGCTCGCGGGCTCTCGCCCTGCGGAGCGCGGCGTGCGCGAGGTCCGGACTGGCGGGAACCTAGCTACCATGCCGCACCGTGTCAACCGCCAGGATCCGGTTGTCACGCACCCGTCGCGGGGCGTGCAAGCTCAGTTCAGGTGGGCAGCGGTGCGACATCGCGCACAGCGCGCAGCGCGGCGGCGATCTCGGCGGGGTCGAACGGCTTCCCGACGCGGGGGTTCGGCACGCGGTCGAGGAAGGCGCAGGCGTCCGGCGTGAACGCGCCACCGGTCATGAACACCATTCGTGAAGCCTGCGCCGCGTCGAGCTCTGCGACGGCGCGGTGCAGGTCGATGCCGGACAGGTCCGGCATCATCAAGTCGCACACCACGGCGTCGTAGCGCGCGCCGCGCGTCAGCTGCTCGAGCGCCTCGCGTCCGCCGCTCGCGA
>JBJMQK010000349.1:0-2888 GCA_045802735.1 Anaeromyxobacteraceae bacterium
ACGAACGCCGAACGCATGGAGACGGTGCTGGAGGACGTCTACATCCTCGTCTGCGAGAAGAGGGTGTCGGCGCTCGCCGACATCGTGAACCTCCTCGAGGGCGCGGCCAAGGCGGGGAAGCCGCTCCTCATCGTCGCCGAGGAGATCGAGGGCGAGGCACTGCAGACGCTCGTCGTCAACAAGGTGCGCGGCTCGCTCCAGATCTGCGGGATCAAGGCGCCCGGGTTCGGCCAGGGCCGCAAGGACGCGATGCAGGATCTCGCGACCGTCACCGGCGCGCAGGTCGTCTCCGACGAGCTCGGGATGCACCTCGAGGACGTCGGGATGAAGCAGCTCGGCCGGGCGAAGAAGATCACGGTCGACGCGGAGCAGACGATCATCGTCGGCGGCGCCGGGAAGAGGGCCGAGATCGAGAAGCTCGTCGCGAAGGTCCGCGCCGAGCTGAAGGAAGGGCTGCCCGCCTACGAGGTCGAGAACATCCAGCGGCGCATCGCGAAGCTCGCGGGCGGCGTGGCGGTGATCCAGGTCGGCGCCACCACCGAGACGGAGATGAAGGAGAAGAAGGCGCGGGTCGACGACGCGCTCCACGCGACGCGCGCCGCGGTCGAGGAGGGCATCGTCCCCGGCGGCGGCGTCGCCTACCTGCGCGCCATCCCGGCCCTCGCGAAGGTCGTGCTCACGCCCGACTCGGACGAGAAGTGGGGCGTCGAGATCGTCCGCCGAGCGCTCCTGCACCCGTTGCGCCGCATCGCCGAGAACGCCGGCCTCGACGGCGCCGTCGTCGTCGACAAGGTGCGCAACGGACAGGGAGCGTTCGGCTTCAACGCCGCAACCGGCGAGTACGAGGACCTCGTGAAGGCGGGCGTCATCGACCCGACGAAGGTCGAGCGGACCGCGCTCGTGAACGCCGCGTCGGTCGCGGCGCTCCTCCTCACGACCGAGGCGACCATCTCCGACAGGCCGCCGAAGAAGAACAAGAAGAAGGGCAAGGGCGGCGGCGGGTACCCGGGCGGGATGGGCGGCATGGGGGGCATGGGCGGGATGGACGACGACATGGGCGACTACTAGGGCCCGAGCAGGTCTGGCCTGTTCGTGACGCATCGCGCCATTGACTGGACGCCGTCCGCCGGGCATGATGTAGGGCGGTGGAGCTGAGAGGCTCCATCCACGGCGAGGGCAACCGCCATTACGCGCTCGTGAGGGCGGAACCCGGATGTCGTCGCCGACGGGGCCCCAGGTCACCTGGGGCCCCGTTTTTGCTGATGCTCGCGCCCGCGGCGGATCAGCGCGCCGGGGCCGGCGGCAGGTCCTTCGACGCCATGTAGACGACGTTCCGGCTCGACCGCTTCCCGCGGTACATCGCGCGGTCGGCGAGGTCGAGCACCTCGGCCTTGCTGTTGGTGTGCTCGGGGTAGCTCGCGAGCCCGATGGAGGACGTCACCCGCACGCGCGATCCTTCTCGAGACAGGAAGACGTGGTCCTCGATCGATCGACGGATGCGCTCGGCCACCTTGAGCGCGCCGCCCGAGTCGATGCCGAGCAGCACCGCGACGTACTCGTCGCCTCCGTAGCGGGCGACCACGTCGTCGTCGCGGACGCAGGCCTTCAGCACCCGGCCCACCTCGACGAGCAGCTTCGAGCCGACGAGGTGGCCGTGCTGATCGTTCACCGCCTTGAAGCGATCGAGGTCCATGAAGAGCACGGTGAACGGGTGCTCCGCCTGGATCTCGCGCTCGAGCACCAGCTCCAGGAACCGCGTGTTGTAGAGGTGCGTGAGGTCGTCGAGGTAGGCGAGGTGCTCGACCTGCTTCAGGTGGCCGAGCATGCGCAGCGCGACCGAGAGGTGGCTGCACACGAACTCGGCCGTGCGGACCGACTCGGGCGGCGGGTCGCGCGAGAGGACGGCGCACACGAGGCCCGCGGGCGCGCCCGCATCGCCGATCGGCAGGACCAGCGCGCGCTCGGCTGAGCCGGGGAGGGCGACGAGCGCCGTGCGCTCGACGCCGCGGAGCTGCGGGCGTGCCGCATCGAGCATCGCCGCGGCGTCGTCGCGGTCGAGCCCCACCGCGGCGTCGACGTGGTGGGCTCCATCGGAGAGCGCGAAGAACGCGGCGCCGCGCGCGCCGACCTCGCCCGCCACCGCCTCCAGCGCGAGGCTCACCGCGCGCGGGTGCTCGAGCGCGGCGCTGATGCGCTGGCAGCTCTCGAAGAGGCGCAGGTGCGAGCGCAGCGTCTTGTTCTCGGCGAGGAGCGCGCGCGTCGAGAGGCAGCGCTGCGCCGCGACGTGGAGCGCCTCCGGCGTGACCGGCTTCACGAGGTAGTCGCTCGCGCCCGACTTCATCGCGCGCACCGCCGGATCGACGCGGTCGAGCGCGGTGATGACGATGACCTCCATGTTCGGGTCGAGGCGCTTCGCCTCGGCGAGCAGCTCGAGGCCGTCGGCGCCGGGGAGGATGATGTCGGTGATGAGCAGGTCGAAGCGGCGCCGGCGCAGCTCGTCGAGCGCCGCGGCGGCCGAATCCGCGACCGCCACGTCGTAACCGCCGACGCGCAGGTAATCGGAGTAGACGGTGCGAGCAAACCGCTCGTCGTCGACGAGGAGCACCGCTCCCGGCATGGCGCTTCCTATATCATGCAGCGGGTGACCTCGGCGTCGCGTCCTGCGGAGCGGAAGGCGATCCTCTTCTCGGCGGGCGGCGTGCGGCTCGCCCTGCGGCTGTCGCAAGTCCGGGAGATCGTGGCGATCCCGACCGACGCCGGCGAGGTGCTGCTGCGCGGCGTCTCGATCCCGGCGCTCCCGGTGGCGGTGGCGCTCGGGCTCGCCGCCGGCGCGACGCCCTTTGCGCTCGTCACCGAGGCCGATCCCCCGCTGGCGCTGCGGGTCGAGG
>JBJMQK010000353.1:0-2602 GCA_045802735.1 Anaeromyxobacteraceae bacterium
CGCCGTGCCCCGCCGCCGCGGTGGCGAGCGCGGCGGTGTCCCCGGCCGCCGCGCCGAGCGCGGCGCCGGCCCCGCAGGTCGTCCCCGATGCGGCGCCGGTCCCGGCGGTCGCGCGGGAGGTCGCGACGGCCGAGCTGATCCCCGACGCGGCGCCGGCTCCGGCCGCGGCGGGCGAGGTCGTCGCGCCGCAGCCCACGAGCGTCTTCACGATCGTCATCGCGGACTTCGCCTTCGCCCCGGCGTCGCTCGACGTGCCGCCGGGGGCGACGGTCACGGTGGTGAACGCCGACAGCGCGCCTCACTCGGTGACGAGCGAGCGCGCGCCGGGCGAGTTCGCGCCGGGCGCCGTCGGCGGCGTGAGCTTCGATACGGGCCCCTTCGTCGGCGAGCGGTCCTTCGCGATCGCGGCCGACGCGGTGCCCGGGACGGTCATCCCGTTCTACTGCTCGGTGCACCGTGAGCGGATGCGCACGCCGGATGGGGCGATCCGGATCGTCGCGGCGCAGTAGGTCGCCGGCTCACAGCGGCGCCCAGTTCATCTGATCACCGAGGTCACTGCCCGCCGCTGTGACGATATCCGGCGCCTACGGCGCCTCACTCCGGGGGGAGAAACTCTCCCCCCGAGACCGCCCATCATGCGGGTCAACGCAAGTGATCACCGCCATCAGCCAACGGACCTCGCGGCGCGCCGCGGCTCCAGCACGAGCCAGGGGCTCCGCTCGTCCTCCGCGGTCGAGCGTCCCGCGGCGATGCGGCGGACCTCCGGCGACCACCCGCGGCGGCCACGCGGGACGAGCGCGAAGGGATCGTCGGCGAGCCGGATCGGGGTGAACCCGAGGCGCGCGTAGAACGAGAGGCAGCGGGGGTTCTCCGCCTGGAGCGCGACGCGCCCGCCCGCGTCCCGCGCGAAGCTCCAGGCCGAGGCCTTCGCGAGGAGCGCCTGACCGGCACCGCGGACGACGCGCAGGTCCGGCGGGTCCTCCGGGCCGAGCAGGTTCCAGGGGGCGGCGAGGAGGTACTCGACGAAGGTGGCGCGGGGGCATGCGAACAGCGCGGCCACGGCCTGGATGCGGCCCGCCGACGCCGCGGCGTGGAAGGTGCGCGCCTCCTGCGTCCCCTCCCCGTCCTCGTCTCCGAGGACGACGCGGCGCAGCTCCTCGGCGATGCGACGGAAGTCCCGCAGCCGGAGCAGCGAGGCCTCCGAGAGCGGCCTCGCCTCGAGCACGCACGCGTCGGCGAGCCAGGAGGCGACGAGGCGCGAGACCTCGTCGGGGCCGAGCAGCAGGTCGCAGGAGATGCCCGCCCGCCGTGACGGGCGGGCGCTTCGTTCCGGGGGTTCTTCGGGGCTGCGAGAGGTCATGGAGAGCTCCGGCGCCAGGGAACGGCGCGCCGGGAGAGCAAAGCACCGCGCCCGGCCCTCGTCCAGAATTGCCGCAAGTGATTGGTTTCATTGAATCCTACCGTGTCGGAAGACGTGCGAGCGCGCGCAGCAGCTGTGTCGCAGCTTCCCCGACAGCGGGGAGGCCGTACCCACCTTCCAGCACTGCGACCATCCGTCGACTCGCCGCCTCCGGAAGGCGCTCGAGGAGCGCCGCGCCGATGCGGTGGAAGTCCGGCGGCGACAGCGCGAGGCCGCCCTCCGGGTCGCCCGCGAGCGCGTCGAAGCCGGCGGACAGCACGACGAGATCGGGGGCGAAGGTGGCGAGCGCGCCGTCGAGGGCCTCGCACAGGCCGCGGTGGTACTCGGGCGCGCCGCTGCCGGCGGCCAGGGGGACGTTCCTCGTCGTGCCCACGCCAGGGCCGCGGCCGCGCTCGTCGGCGCTCCCCGTCCACGGATAGTGCGCGTCGAGGTGGACGGACACGAAGGACACCGAGGGATCCTCGTAGAAGATCTCCTGCGTGCCGTCGCCGTGGTGGACGTCCAGGTCGAGGACGAGCGCCCGCTCCGCGAGGCCGCGCGCCTGCAGGGCGCGGACGGCGATCGCGACGTTGTTGAGGAGGCAGAAGCCCCCGCCGCGCCCGGCGCGGGCGTGGTGACCCGGCGGGCGCGACAGGGCGAACGCAGCGGGTGCGTCGCCGCGCGCGACCGCCTCGGCAGCGGCGACGGCGCATCCCGCGGAGGCGAGCGCGGCCGCCCACGAGCCCGCGGAGACGGGCGTGTCGTCGTCGAGCCAGGCGAGGCCGCGCCGCGCCGCGGCCTCGTCGCACACCGCGCGCAGGCGCGCCAGGTACGACGCGGTGTGGACGCGCGCGAGATCCTCCTCCCCCGCAGGCGCGGCGGTCGCGAACGACACCGCGGCGCGCAGCGCCGGGTCGGCGCGGACGGCCGCGGCGATGACCTCGAGGCGACGGGCCGTCTCCGGGTGATCGGCCCCGGTGTCGTGCGTCGCGCACGCTGGGTGCGAGGTGATCGTGAGCCGGGCCGCCATCGCGCACCGGAGAGTGTAGCGCCGCGGGCGTGGCGCGGGCGCGGCGTCATGCCGTGTCGCGACGCCGCTGCGAGGGCTGGAGCTGCGGCCGGGGACGCCGTCAGGCGGGATAATTGCCGCTGATGTACTCGACGAGTTGCTGGATATCGACCTCGCGGTTGCGGATGAGCCAG
>JBJMQK010000393.1:0-6761 GCA_045802735.1 Anaeromyxobacteraceae bacterium
CGACCAGCGGTGCGCCGAGCGAGGCGTCGGCGGCGACGAGGGCATCGATGGCGCGGCGGCCCGAGCCGTATCGGCCGCCGAGGTGGGCATCGCGCGTGCCGGGCGGCGCGTCGCCGGCGCCGGCGGCGCCGCGCCGAACGACCTGCTCGACCTCCGCCAGCGCCACGTCGATCGCCTGGCCGAGCTCACCGGCGCGACCGCCATCCCCACCTCGGACGGCGACCTCAACGTCGCGCTGCCCGGCGGCGCCCCGCTCGTCGCCGGCACGTCCGCCGGCGCGCTCTCGCTCGCGCCAGCGGTCGATGGGCACCCCTCCCTCGCGCTCGCGCCCGCCGGCGGCGGCGCCCCCGGCGCGCTCACCTCTGCTCCCGGAGGCAGCGCCGGCGGCCTCCTCGGGGCGCGCGACGGGGCGCTCGCGCGCGCCGTGGCAGGCCTCGACGGCTTCGCGGCGGACCTCGCCGCGAAGGTGAACGAGGCGCACGCGGCGGGCGTCGCGCCCGACGGCTCGACCGGCGAGCCGCTCTTCGTCGTCGACCCGAACGGCCGCACGGCGGCCACGATCGCGGTCACGCTCGAGGCGAGCCACCTCGCGACCGGCGCACCGGGCGGGAGCCCCTACGCGAACAACGCGCAGGCGCTCGTCGCGACGGAGGCCGACACGCTCGACGCGTCCGGCGCGACCGCCGCCGCGACGCTGTCGGCGATCACGGCCGAGTTCGGGGCGAGCGCGGCACGCGCCGAGGCCCACGCCGGCCAGGAGACCGCACTGCGCGATCACCTCTCGGCGCTGCGCGAGGCCGCCTCGGGCGTGTCGATCGACGAGGAGATGATCCAGATGCAGCAGGCGCAGCGGAGCTACGAGGCCATCACCAAGGTCATCCAGGTGGCGGATTCGATGCTCGATACCCTCATGAAGCTGAGGTAGGAGGCCCCGTGCGCGTCACCGATCGCAGCGTCTTCCAGGCCGGCAACGCCGGGATCGCCGCGGCGCGCGACCGCTCGCAGGAGGCGCAGCGGGTCGCCTCGACGGGGCTCCGCGTCGAGCGGCCCGGCGACGATCCGGCCGCGTCGGGCGTCCTCGCCGCCGCGCCGATCGCCGAGGCGCGCTTTCGCGCGATCGGGGCCGCAGCGAGCGCCGCCTCCGGCGAGCTCCAGTCCGCGGACCAGTCGCTGTCCGAGGTCTCGAACGCGCTCGCTCGCGCGCAGCAGCTCGCCGTGCAGTTCTCGAACAGCACGTACACGGGGCCGCAGCGGGCCGGGGGCGCCGCGGAGGTCGAGAGCCTCATCGCCGGCGTCGTCCTCGAGCTCAACACGCAGGTCGCCGGGCGCTACGTCTTCGGCGGCACCAGCGACGCCACGCCGCCCTTCGGCCCCAGCGGCGCATACCAGGGCGCCGCGCAGGCCCGGAGCGTCGAGGTCGCGCCCGGCGTGTTCCAGGCGTCTTCGATCCGCGCGGACGTGGCGATGGGCGCCGGCGGCGGGGTCGACGTCCCCGGGACGCTCGCCGAGCTGCGCGACGCCCTCGCCGCCAACGATCCGGACCGCGTGGCGGCGACGATCGAGGCGCTCAAGGCGTCGATCGATCAGGTCAGCAGCGCGCGCGCCGAAGGCGGCGTCGCCATGAACGCGCTCGACACCGCGGCCGCGGCGTCGTCGCTGGCCGCCGACGACGTGAAGAGCCATGCGGCGCACCTCGCCGACGCCGACTACGTCGACGCCGCGACGCAGCTCGCCTTCTCGCAGCGCGCGCTCGAGGCGTCGTACGCGGCCACCGCGCAGTCGTTCAAGCTCACCCTGCTCGATTACCTGCGCTGACGTGAGCCCCGCCGCCGCGACCGCCCGCAGCACGCCGACGGCGTCCCTGGCGGAGCGGCGCGCGGCGGCCGCGGTCCTCCGCTGGAGGGCGCGCGCGCTGGTCGCGGGGAACGCGGCGACGGCGCTCGCCTGCCGTGCCCTCCCCATGCTCCTCCAGGCGAGCTTCGACACGCCGCCGTTCGACCGCGACGCGCCGGGTGTCGCCGGCGTCCGGTACCACCGCCGCTGGCTGCACCTCGCGCGGACGCTGCGCCTGCCGCCACCGCGCCGCGTGCACCGCGGGGCGCCGCTGTTCCTCGCGCTGGTCGCGCTCCCGGCGCGGCGCGGCCTCGACGTCCTCGCGCTCGTGGCGCCGGAGACGGCGGCGGGCGACCGCGCCGTCGCGGCGGAGCGGATCGCCGCCGCGGAGCGCGCACTGCGCGTCGGCGGCGTCGAGGCGCGCGTCGAGCTCCTCGACACGGCGAAGCTCGCGCGAGACGCGGCGACCGCAGCGCGCGCGATGGCGTTCGGCGCGCTCGTCGCCGGCGACCTGCCCGACGACCTGTGGGACGCGCTGGAGGACGGACCGCCGCTCGTCGGGCGCGCCGCGCTCGCCGCCCTCGCCGCGGCGGCGCCGACGCCGTTCTCGTCGCTGGCGCTCACGATCCTCGCACGCGGTGCCGCCCCGGCGCCGCTGGCGGCGATGCGAGACGCGCTCGCCGCGGGCGTCACGACGCGGAGGGCCGCCGACGTCGACGAGGCCTGCGCCCGCTGCGCGGCCGGTGCCGAGCAGGGCCCGCTCCTCGCGACGGCGCTCGAGCTGGTCCGCGCTCCGGCGCGGGGGGCGGAGTCCCCCGGCGAGCTCGACCGCGCGCTGGCGATCGGCCGGGCCCTCGCGCTCGCCCGCGCGCGCGCGCTGCGCGTCGTGCGTTGCACCGTCGGCGGCGCTGCGCCGCGCGTCCACGACGACGCGTTCCGCGCCGGGGTGCCCTCCGTCCTGCTCCCCGCGCTCGGGTACCGCATCGCGGCCTACGCGCGACGCCGCAGCGTCGCGGTCGCCCCGGTGCGGGAAGGGACCACGTATGCGGTGCGCCTCCCCGAGGGCACCCTGCTCGCTCGCGCGGCCGGGCCGGTGCAGGCGCGCGTCCGGGCGCTCGCGCTCCTCGCAGCGGCGACCGGCCCCTCGGGCGCGCCGAGCCCGGCGCCGTGGCCCGCCGACCTCGACCCCGCGTGGTGCGTGCTCGCCGGGCGCCTCGCCCAGCCGATCCAGGCCGAGCTGCTCCTCGTCGTCGAGGCCGGCAGCGCCGCACGCCCGGGCCCCCCGTTCGATCCGTTGAACCGCGGGGCGGAGCGCGCGCTGGAGTTCGAGGGAGCGCTGGCGGTCGCGATCGGCCGGCGCTCGCGCCCCTCGGCGCGCATGCTCGGCGCCCGGGACACCGTGCTCGCGACCCTCTCGCACGCCGCGCGCGGCGCGCACCCGGAGCTGCTGGCGGCGCGCAGCGAGGCGCGCCCCGTCGCCGCCCGCCTGGCGCAGATCGCCGCGCTGGTGCGCGACGCGGACGCGGCGCAGCCCGTCGCCATCGAGGCCGGCGGCAGGGTCCTCCTCCCGGGCGAGCCGCGGCCGCGCTCATACCCGGTCCGTTCCTTCGCCGCCCGCCCCCGCGTCTACGCCCCGGATCCCGAGGCGCCGGACATCGCGGTGTCGGACGAGGGCCGGGCGCGCTGGGGATCGTCCACCGTCGTCCATTGCCGCGTGACGCGCCTCGGCGTCGACCGCGCCGCGCTCCTCTACGCGGACGGCGCCGGCGGCTACCTGCGCGAGGAAGCGGCGCTCGCGGAGGTCGAGGACCACCTCGCCGACGCGCGCGGCGTGCTCCGCTCGGCGGCCCCGCCGTCCATCGTCACGGTGCGGCTGGCCGACGATCTCGAGCCGGCGCTGCGCCGCCTGCAGCGGCGCGGGCCGCGCGTCGAGGTCACGGTCGCGGGCGTGCTCCCCTGGATCGCCGTCGAGGTCGACGGCGAGCGCTTCGACGGCGCGTTCGCCTGGAGCGACGCGGCCCAGGCCATCCTGGCCCGCTGGCCGCCGCAGCTCGAGGGGCGCTTCGGGGTGGCGGCGGTGTCGGCGCGGGTGCGCGGGGAGGCGCCTCCGCCGCTGCTCGCGCTGTGGGCCGCGTCGGTGGCGCGGCGCCGCGTGCGCCTCCACCTCGAGCGCGCACTCGCGCCTTATCGGGTTGCGGCGACGGGCCGAAGAGAGGGGTGAGGGACGACGCGAGGTCGGTCCCCCCAACCACCAGGAGAAGCCATGTCCCTTTCGATTCGTACCAACGTCGCCTCCCTCGACGCGCAGCGGAACCTGTCGCAGACGCAGCTGTCGCTCGACTCCGCCCTCTCGAAGCTGTCGTCCGGCTACCGCATCACGAAGGCGGGCGACGACGCCGCCGGCCTCGGCGTCAGCACCTCGCTGCAGGCGCAGTTCAAGAGCTACAACCAGGCGGTGCGCAACGCGAACGACGGCCTCTCGGTCGTGCAGACCGCCGAGGCCGGCTTCAACGAGATCGCGAACATCGTCACCCGCATGCGCGAGCTCGCCATGCAGTCCGCCTCCGACGGCGTCGTCAACTCGCAGCGCGCCTACATCAACGGCGAGTTCGGCAAGCTCTCGAGCGAGATCGACCGCATCTCGAACACCACCCAGTTCAACGGCACGTCGCTCATCAACGCGAGCGGCAACACCCTCGAGTTCCAGGTCGGCATCAACGGCGACGCGGTGAACGACCGCATCGGGATCGACAGCGTCGACGTGCTCGCGGCGACGCTCGGCGTCGACAGCGGCACCATCGACCTCAGCACGAAGGCCGGCGCGCAGGGCGCGCTCGCCAAGGGCGGCGGCATCGACCTCGCGCTCGACAAGCTCTCGACGGCGCGCTCCTCGTTCGGCGCCGCCGGCAACCGCCTCCAGAGCGCGATCAATGCGGTCCAGACGTTCGCCCAGGCGACCGCCGCCGCGAACAGCCGCATCCGCGACGTGGACGTCGCCGAGGAGACGTCGAACATGACGCGCTCGAACATCCTCGCGCAGGCCGGCGTCAGCGTCCTCGCGCAGGCGAACCAGCTGCCGCAGATGGCGCTGAAGCTGCTCGGGTAGCGCCAGCGCTTCGTCGGCTGAACCCCGCCCCGCGGCGCAGCTCGCCGCGGGGTTTCGCCCTGGAGAGCCCGGATGAGCACGCTGACCCCGAGCTTCAACGCCGGTGGCCTCGCCTCGAACATCGACACGAACAGCATCGTCGACAGCCTGGTGAAGCTCCAGCAGCGCCCCATCGACCTGCTCCGCGGCCAGCAGTCCGCGCTGCGCTCCAACGTCTCGATCCTGGGCGATCTCGCCTCGAAGCTCTCGGCGCTGGGCGACGCCGCGCAGGCGCTCGCGACGGGCGGGGTGCTCGGCGTGAAGACGGCGAGCGCGAACACCTCGTTCGGCGCCGTCGCCGGCAGCGGCGTGGCCGCGGGCTCGTACGCGGTGCAGGTCGACACCCTCGCCACCGCGGCGAAGGAGCGCTCGGTGGCGTTCGCCCCGAGCGCCACCGTGCGCGCCGGCGCGCTCGACCTCGTGGTCGACGGCGTGCACTACCCCACCAAGGCGGCCGACGGGACGCCCTACCCCGCCGCGTCCTGGGCCGACGGCGCGAGCCTCGCCGACGTGGCGACCGCGATCCGCGCGTCCGGCGCGCCGGTCAACGCGACCGTCCTCTTCGACGGCGCGAACAGCTATCTCTCCGTCACGCGGCGCGACACGGGCTTCGCCGGCGCCGACGCGACGAAGGGGCTCGTCATCGCGGAGAGCGCGACGGGGATCTCGGGCCAGCCGCTCGGGCTCGCGCCCCTGAAGGACGGGAGCGGCCAGGACATCCTCCCGACGAACGCCACCTTCCGCGTCGACGGCCTGTCCTTCACCCGCGCCTCGAACGTCGTCGCGGACGCCATCCCGGGCGCGACGCTCACGCTGAAGTCCGCGGGCGGCGCGGCCGAGGGCCTCACCTTCGAGAACGACGTCGACGCCACGACGAAGAAGCTCCAGACGTACGTCGACGCCTACAACGCGGTGATCGGCGCCGTCCAGCGACAGCTCTCGCCGGCGGCAAACACGGATCGAGCGTCGACGCTGGCGGGCGACTCCCTCGTCCGCAGCCTCCAGGGAGAGCTCCAGGCGCTCGGCGCTGCGCAGGTGCCGGGGCTCACCACGGTGCAGTCGCTCGCCGACGTCGGCGTGAAGACGAACCGCGACGGCACGCTCACCCTCGACGACGCGACGCTCTCCGCGGCGGTCGGCCGCGACGCGAGCGCGGTGAACGCGCTGTTCTCGACCGCGGACGGCGGGATCGCCGCCCTCGTGAAGAGCGTGAGCGATCGCTATGCGAACCCGGCCGGAGGGCTCCTCGCCGACGCGAAGGAGAGCGCGAACGGCTCCATCAAGCGGATGGACGCCGACGCCGAGCGCCTGCAGGCGCGCCTCGACGCCTATCGCGACATGCTCATCAAGCAGTTCGCGGCGATGGAGCAGGTGGTGAGCGGGTACAAGAGCATCGGGACCTTCCTCCAGAACCAGTCGGCCCAGTCGAAGTGAGGTGAAACCGTGCATCCCGTACGACGCTACGCCACCTCTCAGAACGAGACGGCCTCGCCCGAGCGCCTCATGGTGCTCCTCTTCCAGGCAGCGCTGCGGCACATGCGCGCCGGCGCCGCCGCGCTCGAGGCCGGCCGCGCCGCGGAGGCGAACGTCCCGCTCGCGAAGGCGAGCGACATCCTCGCCGAGCTGCACGGCAGCCTCGCCCCGGCCCGCGCGCCGGCGCTGTGCGCCCGGCTCGGCGAGATCTACGCGTTCGCGATGAGCCGCCTCATCGAGGCGAACGCGAGGCGCGACGCCGCCGCCGCGCGCGAGGCGGAGCGCGCGTTCGCGCCGGTGGCCGAGGCGT
>JBJMQK010000394.1:0-8522 GCA_045802735.1 Anaeromyxobacteraceae bacterium
GCGCGCCGACGTTCACGCCGGCGAACTCGAAGTCCGAGAGCGCGGCCGGTGCCCCGAAGACGGACGCGTCGAAGAGGACGCCGCCGCGCGGGGAGGCGCCGCCGTGGCGCGTGTCGTAGGCCACCCCGCGGTGCGCGAGCGCGCTCGCGCCACCGCGGTCGCCGCGCGGCGCCCTCTGCACGAGCAGCGCCGAGGGGTCCTCGACGGTCACGTGCGTGTAGCGGAGCCGCGTCCACCACTCGAGCGGACCGACGGCGCCGCCGCGCAGCACCGCCGAGGCCCACGGCCCGACGCCCTGGTAGCGGTACGCCGCGGGAGGCGCGCCGCTCCCGGGCGCGCCCGCACCGAGCGCCGCGCCCTCGCCCCAGTACGGCGCGTTGGTGTCGATCGCCGCCTTCACCTGCACGAACGTCCGGAGCGAGGTGCCGAGGATGCGGAGCAGCTCGCCCTTCAGCTCGAGGCTCCGCGGCCCGTGCGACGTCCAGGTGACGCCGAGGGCCGCCCAGCTCTCGCGATCGCCGCCGGGATCGGCGCCGTACACGTACGCTGCCCCGCCGAGCTGGAGCCCGATGTCGCTGCCGTAGGAGGCGAGCGGGAGCGCCGCGGCGTGGAGGCCGGGCTCGAGCCCCTCGCCCGGCCGCGGGCGCGGCGGGGGCGGCGTCTCCGCCGGGCCGTGGTCCGGCGCCGGGATGTCCGGGGGCTCGGGCGGCGGCGGCGCAGGGTCCGGCGGCGACGCCGCGAGCGCGGCGAGGAGGAGCGCAGTGAAGGGGGTGATCAATGCGATGAGCGCGTGCGATGGGGGGTGTTTGCGGGAATCGCGGTCAGCGACCGCGGATCTCCCACCAGGGCAGCGCGTCGGGGCGCGGCGACCGCTCGCGGGCCGGGGCGCCGAGCGTCGCGAGGAGCGCGACGGCGTCGGCGACGACGGCCGGGAGCGCGGGCCGCACCGCGTCGGAGAGGCCGCCGGTCAGCTCGACGGTCTCGGGCTCGGCCCCGAGCACCCAGGCCCGACCCGGTGCACCACCCGTGAACTCGAGCGTCTGCATGAGCTTGCGGATGCCCGGCTCGTACGGGCTGTGGCGCAGCCTCGGCTCGCGCTCCGGGAGCTGCGGGTCCATCACCGCGGCGTGGTCGAGCCGGTGCACCGTGCCCGGCGCCGCGCCGCGGTGGATCGCGCTCGCGACGACGAGCGCCTCGGCGCCGCGCACGTACGGCGTGAGGTCGAGGCCCTGCGTCCCGATCTCGACGATCCGGACGTCGTCCGGCCACTCGTACCAGGCGTCGAGGAGGTGGGCGACGTACGGGCCGAAGCCGTCGTCGCCCATGAGCACGTTGCCGAGCCCGATCACCGCGACGCGGGCCGTCATGTCAGCCGGCGTAGCTCCGCGCCGCGGCGGCGAGCGCGGCGCCGGGCTCGACCTTGCGGCCGGACCTCGCGAGCGCCTGCTCGAGCGCGGCGAGGACGGCGAAGACGTTCTCCTGCCGTGAACCCTCGCCCATGAGGCCGAAGCGCCAGATCTTGCCGACGAGCGGGCCGAGGCCCCCGCCGATCTCGATGCCGGCGTCGGCGAGGAGCGCCTTGCGGATGGGCGCCTCGTCCACGCCCTGCGGCGTCTGCACGCAGTTGAGCGAGGGGAGCCGGTGCCCCTCCGCCGCGTTCGGGGTGCAGCCGAGCTGCGCCAGGCCGGCCATGAGCGCCGCCGAGTTCCTCCGGTGCCGCGCGAAGCGCGCCTCGAGCCCCTCCTCGAGCACGATGGCGAGCGCCTCGTGCAGCGCGTAGGCCATGCTGATCGGCGCGGTGTGGTGGTAGGCGCGCTTCCCGTCCGACCAGTAGTCCGCGATCATCGCGAGGTCGAGGTACCAGCTCTGGCACCTCGTCTTGCGGGCGCGGACGGCGTCGAGCGCGCGCTGCGAGAGCGTGAGCGGTGCGAGGCCGGGCGGGCACGAGAGGCACTTCTGCGTGCCCGAGTAGCAGACGTCGATCCCGTTCTCGTCCACCTCGACCGGGATGCCGCCGAGCGACGTGACGGTGTCGACCACGAGGAGCGCGCCGTGGTCGTGGCACAGCTTCGAGAGCCCCTCGAGCGGCTGCTGCGCGCCGGTGGAGGTCTCGGCGTGGACGACCGCGACCGCCTTCACCTTGCCCTCCTTCGCGAGCGCCTCCGCGATGCGCTCCTTCGGGAAGACCTGTCCCCACGGCACCTCGAGCTTCACGAGCCTCCCGCCGCAGCGGCCGACGATGTCGGCCATGCGCGTGCCGAAGACGCCGTTCACGCCGACGATCACGGTGTCGCCGGGCTCGATGACGTTCACGAGCGCCGCCTCCATGCCCGCCGAGCCGGTGCCGGAGATGGCGATGGTGAACGGGTTCCTGGTCTGGAAGACGGCGCGGAGCATCGCCTGCGTCTCGTTCATGACCACGAGGAACTCGGGGTCGAGGTGCCCGACGAGCGGCCTCGACATCGCCCGGAGGACGCGCGGCGAGACGGGGCTCGGACCGGGGCCGAGGAGCAGGCGTTGCGAGGTCTTGAGCGCGGGGATGTCGGTCATGGCCATGGGTGTCTCCTCCACGCGAAAGAGCCGAGGCGGGTGCGCGGGGGCGCCATCATAGGGCGCCCGGCGCGAGGCTGCTAGAACGTCGCTCGTGGCGCAGGGGGCGCGTCGGGGCGGGCGCGCGCGAGCTCCAGCGCGAGCATCGGCTCGAACAGCAGCGACGTGTCGCGCGAGGTCCACGAGCGCAGCACCGTCTCGGCCGGGAGGTAGCCCGGGATGTGCTCCCAGCGCGCGACCGGCGCGAGCCGCTCCTGCAGCGGCGCCGGCATCCGCCGCACGCCCGACGCGGGGACGATCACGACGCCTCCGCCCTCGAGCACCGACGCGAGCGCGCCGCCGTCCACGCGGTGCACGGCCCGCCCGGCTCCCAGGGTGAAGTTCCCCGGCACGGCGTCGAACAGGTAGAGGTCGCGGCCGCGCAGCCTCCCGAGCGCGTCGGCGGGGATCACCGGCGGGTTCACCGCGGGGATCGCGAAGGCGAGGAGGAGCGCGAGGCCGGCGCCGGCCGCGGCGGCGCCGGCGGCGAGGCGCTCGCGCCACACGCGCGCGGCGGATGCGGCGAGCGCCGCGCCGGTGGCCGCGAGCGCGGCGCCGGCGGCGAGCCCCACCGGCCAGCGCAGCGCGAGGGCGGCGAGCGCGGCGAACGCGCCGAGGAGGAGCGCCGTCGCGGCGCGCGCCCAGCGCGGGGGCGGCGCGCGGCAGGCGAGGAGCACCGCGGCCGGAGCGCAGCCGAGCCCGTAGTGCGGCCACTTGAGCGACGGGATCGTGAACACCGCCAGCACCGCGACGATCCACGCGAGCGGCAGGAGCGCGCCTGGCTCGCGCCAGCGCCGGAGCGCGCCGGGCAGCGCCGCGAGGAACAGGAACGTCCAGGGCATGAGGAAGAGGAGGAAGCCGCCGAGGAGCGTCCCCTCGCCGCCGAGCGTCCAGGGGTGGCGGAAGCGGTCGACGTTCTGCTCGACGACGAAGAAGTCGTAGAAGCGCCGCCCGTGCACCGTGAGCGAGGCGACGAACCACGGCAGCCCGATCGCCGCGCCGAGCGCGAACGCACCCGCCGTGTGGCGCGAGGCGAGGAGCGCCGGGCGGCGCACTGCGAGGAAGCCGCCCGCGAGGAGGAGCACCACCACCGCGCCGACCGGCCCCTTCAGCATGAAGGTCGCGCCGGCGCCGACGCCCGCCCAGAGGAGCTGGGCCGGGCGGTCCTCCTCGCTCGCGCGCCAGGCGCCGTACGCGGCGAGGGCGAACCCGAGCGCCATCGGCGCGTCCATCATCGCCATGCGCCCGAACTTCACCCAGCCGAACGTCGCCGCGACGAGGAGCGTCGCGAGCGTCCCCGCGCGCTGTCCGTACATGCGCCGGGCGAGCGCGCCGGTGAGGAGGGCGAGCGCGATCGCCGCCAGCGCCGCGGGGAGCCGCGCCGCGAAGAACCCGCGCCCGAAGGCGCCGTAGGCGAGGCGCTCGGCCCAGTAGAGGAGCGGCGGCTTGAACCACTTCGGCGCGTTGTCGATCGTCGGCGTGAGCCACGCGCCGCGCGCGTCCATCTCGGCGCTGATGCCGAGGTAGTACGCTTCGTCCGGGTGCGTGCCAGACGACGAGCTCCCCAGCGCCGGCAGGTAGAGGAGCGCGAGGAACAGCGCGAGCGGGAAGGTGAGGCGCTTCATGGGACGCGAGCGTTCTACCCCGGCCGGACCGGTCTGCGTCAACGGGACGCGCGCGTTCGACCGCAGGATCACGGGCGTTTCGGGTGCGGCGGTGACGCACGAGACGTGCGGCCTCCACTCGGGTATGCTGCCGGCATTCAACCCTGAGTCTGTGGCTCCCTGGGGGGGAGCGCCCCATGCACAGGGGGGACGCGCGGGAGAACGGTGTCGGCGCGACGGGTGCGCGCGAGAACGCGCTCGGCGACGCGCTCGCGATCGGGCGCGCCTTCACGTGGCGCGTGGACGCGGGTGGCGCCTTCGCGTGCGCCGGCGCCGCCGCCGACCTCCTCGGCGCCGCGCCGCGCTCCCGCGCCGAGCTCGACGCGCTCGTGCACGAGGCCGATCGCGCCGCGCGCGAGGCAGCGATCGCGGGCGCGGTGGCGCAGGGCGGCGCGTGGCAGTGCGTCTACCGCGCGGCGGCGACCCCGGCGCGCTGGATCGAGGAACGCGGGCGCGCCGCGGCACGGGGCGGAGGCGCGCCGGCGCTCGCGGCGCTCGGCGTCGACATCACCGACCGTCACCGGAGCGAGGCCGGGCTCGAGGACCTGCTGCGGCGGGAGAGCCGCGCGCGACAGGCGGCGGAGCTCGCGACGGGCACCGCCGAGGCGGCGCTGCGCGCGCTCGCGCGCTCCGAGGCGTTCCTCGAGTCGATCTTCTCGGCGATGACGGACGGCATCGTCCTCCTCGACGCGGCGGGGCGCGTCACGCGCGTGAACCCGAGCGCGCGGGCGATGCTCGCCTTCGGCGACGACGTGACGAAGCTGTCGTTCGCCGAGCGCCTCCTGCACCTCGAGGTCCGCGACGTCGAGGGGCGGATGCTCCCGCCCGAGGCGCTGCCCGCGGTCGCGGCGCTGCGCGGCGACCTCGTCCAGAGCGTGCCGCTGCGCCTGCGCTTTCCCGACGGGCGCGTGCTGTGGGCGACGGTGGGCGCGGCGCCCATCCGTGCGCCGGGCGGCGAGGTCGCCGGCGCGGTGCTGTCGCTCGGCGACGTGAGCCGCCTGCGCGAGCTGCAGGAGCAGCGCGAGGACCTCTCGCGGACCATCGCCCACGACCTCCGCACGCCGCTCAACGTCATCTCGGCGCAGGCGAAGCTGCTCGCGCGGCGCGCCGACTCGGCGGAGGCGGTGCGGGCGCGCGCGGACGCGATCTCGAAGTGCGCCCACCAGATGGCGGCGATGCTGCAGGACCTCGTCGAGTCGGCGCTCCTCGAGGCGGGCAAGCTCCGGCTCGACCTCGCGCCGGTGGACGTGGACGCGCTCCTGCGCGACCTCCGCAGGCGGCTCGCCGCCGCCTACGGCGACCGCATCGTGGTGGTGGCCGAGCCGGCGCTCCCCCGCCTGCTCGCCGACGCGGCGCGGCTCGAGCGCATCCTCACGAACCTCCTCACGAACGCCTGCAAGTACTCCCCGACGGACCGCGAGGTGACGGTGCGCGTGGCCGCCGGCCTCGAGGAGCTCGCCATCAGCGTCGAGGACCAGGGCGCAGGCATCGCCCCGTGCGACCTCCCGCGCATCTTCGAGCGCTGGTTCCGCGCCGGCGCGACGCAGGCGCTCGAGGGCATGGGGCTCGGTCTCTACACGACGCGCATGCTCGTCGAGGCGCACGGCGGCCACATCGACGTCACGAGCGAAGCGGGCCGCGGCAGCGTCTTCAAGGTCCGGCTGCCGCTCGTGCCCCCGAAGCGCTGACGCGTGGCGTGCCGCGGCGCGCCCGGTTACACCGGAGGCGTGAAGCTCGGTGCGAACGACCCGTGCCACTGCGGGAGCGGTCAGAAGTACAAGCGCTGTCACCGCGACGCCGACGCGCGCGCAGGGGGCGTGGCGACGGCCCGCGAGGATCTCGGCCCGAGGGTGCGGGCGGGCATCGTCTCGCCGCGGCGCGCGGTCCCCCCGGAGATCCCCCGCCCCAACTACGCCGTCAGCGGGCGGCCCCGCACCTCACCGCGGATCGCGGACCCGGCGGACCGCCTGCGCCGGATCCGACGCGCCTGCGAGGCTGCCGCGGAGGTGCTCGCCGAGGGCGCCGCCGCGCTCGCGCCGGGCGTCACGACCGACGCCATCGACGCCCTCGTGCACGAGGCGTACATCGCGCGCGGCGGGTACCCGTCGACGCTCAACTATCACGGCTTCCCGAAGTCGCTCTGCACCTCGGTGAACGAGGTGATCCTCCACGGGATCCCCGACTCGCGCCCGCTCGCGGACGGCGACGTCGTGAACCTCGACGTCACCATCTACCTCGACGGCGTCCACGGCGACTGCTCGGCGACGTTCCTCGTGGGCGACGTCGACGAGGCCTCGCGGCGCCTCGTGCGCGTCACGCGCGAGGCGATGGATCTCGGGATCTCCGCGGTGCGGCCGGGCCGGCCGATCTCCGACATCGGCCGCGCCATCGAGCGGCACGCGACCGCGCACGGGTATGGCGTGGTCCGCGCCTTCTGCGGGCACGGCATCGGCGAGGACTTCCACATGGAGCCGCAGGTGCTCCATTACTACGAGCCGCGGGCGCGCACCGTCATGCAGGAGGGGATGATCTTCACCGTCGAGCCGATGCTCACCGCGGGGAGCCCCGAGCACGACGTGTGGCCGGACGGGTGGACGGCGTCCACGCACGACGGGAAGCGCGCCGCGCAGTTCGAGCACACGATCCTCGTGACGCGCGACGGGGCCGAGATCCTGACCTTCCCCCGCGCCGCGGCCGCGCGGCGGGCGAGCGAGCGCGTCGAGGCCACCCCCGGCTGACGAGCACCGCACCTCCGGTCACTGGCGCAGCGGCGCGCCGGGCGACCCGCAGGCGCGCTCGAGGCGCGCGAGCAGCTCGTCCACGTCGAACGGCTTCATCAGCACGTCCGACGCGTGCACGATCTCCGCGCTGGTGGTCATCCCCGTCATGAGCACGACCGGAGGACGCGGGCACACCGCGCCGTCCATCTCGTGCAGCAGGCGGTCGGCGTTCATCCGCGGCAGCACCACGTCGAGCAGGATCGCGTCGGGCGGCGGCGCGTCGCGCAGGAGGCGCAGCGCGGCCTCGCCGCTCTCGGCGGTGTCCACCTCGTAGCCGGTGATGCGCAGGAGATCGGCGATCGTCTCGCACAGGGACGCGTCGTCCTCGACCACCAGCAATCGGTACCCGTTCTTCATCGCCGGCTCCTGGCATCAGGGAGTCGTCATGCTGGCGACGCGGTGCGGGGCCTGCCAGAGCCCGCGTGGTTGTCAAGAAACGCGCATCACCCCCGCCGGGTGCGGAGCCACAGCTCGACCTGCCCGACGGCATAGGGGACGGCCGTATCGACCCTGAGTACGCGAGGGCCGAGCGAGAACGTCGCGAACCCTCGGCGGGCCAGCTCCGCTGCCTCGTACGGGGTCCAGCCGCCCTCTGGCCCGACGGCGAGGAGCGCGCGCGCCGGTGCACCGCCGAGGTCCGCGAGCGGTGGTGCCGCGCCCGGGTGCGCGAGGAGGCGCGCGCCACCGGTGAACACCCGGTCGAGGACGTCCTCCACGAACGGCTTGAAGAAGCGGTGCAGCTCGACGGCGGGCGCGATGGTGTCGCGGCCCTGCTCGAGGCCGAGGCGCAGCTCGGCGGCGAGCGCGTCCGGCTGGAGCAGCGGCGAGCCGAAGTAGCTCTTCTCCACACGGTAGCTGCCGACGAGCGCGATGCGGGCGACGCCCATGGACGCGGCCGCCTGGAGCACCTTGCGGAGGATCTTGGGGCGGGGCAGCGCCAGCAGGAGGTCCACCGGCGCGCGCGGCGGCGGCTCCTCGTCGAGGACGACGCGGAGGACGAGCGCGTCGGGCGCGCTCGCCACGACCTCGCCCGTCCCGAGCCGCCCGCCGACGACGCCGACCCGGAGGCGCGCGCCCGGCGCCGCGCCGAGGACGCCGGCGGCGTGCGCGGCGCGGCGGCCGGCGAGGTGCGCGGTGCCGTCGGCGGACAGCTCCGCCGCGTCGAGGAGGACGAGGTTCAAGCGCGCGGAGCGTCCGCCGCGGGCGGGCGCGTGTCAATTTCACCGGGGCGTGCCGCCCCGCCCCGCCGCGAGGGGCTCCGGACCCTCCCACCTGCGGGCGCGCGCGGGTGGCGCCCGCTATCCACGAGGTGCGTGGCGCGGGGCACGGCGAAGGGTGCGGCGGCGAGCGAGGACGAGGTCGAGCGGCGCGTCGACGCGCTCTTCGACGCGGCCCCGGGCGCGTTCGTGCGCGCGCGCGATGCGCTCGCGCGCGAGCTGTCGGGGGCCGGCGATCGGCGCGCCGGCGCGGTGAAGGCGCTGCGGCGTCC
>JBJMQK010000419.1:0-6505 GCA_045802735.1 Anaeromyxobacteraceae bacterium
GCGCCCCGCCGTCGTCCTCCACGGTGACCCACGTCGCGAAGCCGGCCTCGCCGTCCGGCGCGCTCTCCGGTCCACGCACCGTGACGGCGGCGAGCGTCCCGTTCGCGAGCGCGAGCCGCGCGTCCAGCTCCGCGAGGCGCGCGCCGCGCTCGGCGTCGGGCAGCGCGGCGGCGGCGGCGCGCTCGGCGCCGAGCCGGTCGACCTCTGCCCGGAGCGCGACCTGCCCCTCCGGCGTGACGTAGCGCACCTCGCCCGGCGCGACCCGCGGCGGCGCGCGCGCGACGGCGCCCGCTTCCGGCGTCTCCTCGCTCGTGAAGGCCTTCGACACGCCCGGGATCTAGCCGCGGCGCCGCGACGTCGCTCAGGCGGGCGCCTCTCGGCGGCCAGCCGCGCGGGCGGGCTGGAGAGCGCCGCACGCGTCTCCGCCGCGAGGCCCGGCGCACCCTCAGAGCCGGAAGGTGCCGCTACGACGGGTGAAGCGCGGGCGCGGCGCCGCTGGTGCGCGCCGCCGCGCGCGCCGGCGCGAGCGTCCACGCCGCGACGAGCACGAGGGTGATCCACACCGCGTCGGCGAGGGCGAGGTGGACGACCTGCAGCCACACCGGCGCGAGCAGGAGCACGTTCGCGAGGCCGGCGACGACCTGCACCACCACGAGCGCGGTGAGCGCCTCGGCGGCGAGGCGCAGCGCGTTGTCCCCTCTCGACCGGGCCGCGAGCTGGGCGCAGGCGACGGCGAGCGCCGCCGCGACCATCGCCACGAGCGGGTGGACGACGCGCAGGCGCAGGAGGAGGCGAGCGCCGCCGTCGAGCTCCTGGCGCAGGCCGGCCGCGAAGCTCGTCGCGGGGAAGAGCGTGTCCCCGAGCGCGGCGACGGCGCCGGTCACGCCGGCGAGCATCGCCGCGGCGAGCCCGAGCCCGACGAGGAGCGGCAGGGCCCCGGTCGCGCGCTCCTGCGGCTTGCGCTCCCGCGTCGCGGCGGCGGTGAGCGTCAGCGCGCCGAGGAGCAGGAACGTGTTCGCGAGGTGGAGCGCCATGGCCCAGCCGCGGCCCGCCGACGCGTCCTTCGCCACCCATCCGAAGAGCACCAGGGCCGCGCCGAGGAGCGCCTCGAGCACGATGAACCCGAGCGACGCCGCCGCCGCGCGGCGACCGGCATCCCCGCGCGGGAAGGCGCGCCGCGACCAGGCGAAGAGCGCGACGACGAGGACGAGCGCGAGGCCGCTCGTCGCACGATGGGTGAACTCGATCGCGGTCGCGACGGCCGGCGAGCGCGGCACCACCTGGCCGTTGCACGTCGGCCAGTGCTGCCCGCAGCCCGCGCCGGACCCCGTGGCGCGCACGAGGGCGCCCCAGGCGATGACGGCCACGTTGAACGCGAGGACGGTCGCGGCGAAGCGGCGGAACCGGATCATCAGGCGGTCAAAGCACGGCCCGCCGGCGTTGGCGAGCGGCACACCGCCGCGTGCCCAAGCGGGGCGCACCCACGCTCCGTTCGCCCCTGAGCCCTTCGACTCCGGCCGCTCCGCGGCCTGCGCTCAGGACAGGCTCCGCGCAGCGGAGTCGAAGGGCGGAGGCGCGCCCCGGGTCACCGCCGCACGCGCAGCACCAGCGCGCGCGGGTTCTCGGCCACGACCTCGAGCCACGCCGGGATGCGCCGCTGCGCGAGATCCTGGAGGAACGGCGACCCGAGGTCGTCCTCGCTGCCGGTCGCCACGGCGTCCGGGTAGACGACCGCCCACTCGGCACCGAACGCCTGCATGTCCTCGCGCATCCTCGCCTCCGTCCAGGCGATGTCGCTGAAGCGCGTCCCGGAGATGGCGATGGCCGGGCGATCCACGAGGTAGCCCGTGGCCTGCGCCTCCATCGCGAGGAGGCGCGCGTCGGGCGGCAGGTGCTCGCCGAGCCACGTCGCGAGCGGGCGCCCGTCGGCGGTCGGCAGGGCGAGGGCGCGCGCCGCCCAGCGATGCGGCGCGAGGTGCGGGGGCACGAACGCCTGCGCCAGGTTCACCGCCACGAAGCCGGCGGCGAAGAGCGCGGTCGCCGCCGCCGCCGCGCGCGGGAGCCTGCCGCGGTCGTCCGTGAGCGCCGTGAGGACCACGCCGAGGACGAGCCCGCAGATCGGGATGAGCGGCACGAAGAGCCGCGTCGAGAACCACACCACGGTGGCGACGCAGAGGTAGAACACCGCCGCGAAGTAGACCGCGGGCAGGACGACGAGGAGGAGCCGTTCCTCGGCGAGGGCGGCCGCGATCCGGCGGCGCTCGCGGAGGGCGAGCAGCGCGAGCGCGGCGAGCGCGGCGGCGGTCGCGGCGGCGAAGAGGACCGAGGGGAAGCGGAGCACGCCGAGGTGCTCGCCGAAGAGGAGGTCGGCCAGCGTCACGCCGGCGCGCTTCACCGTGTAGAGCACCGGATTGTGGAACGCCTTGGTGTTGCCGCCTTGCCAGGTCCCGGTGACGATCATGTTGCGCACGAGGACGATCGAGACGAGCCCGTCGCACAGCGCGAGCCCGGCGAGCCAGGCGCGGCGGCGGTGACGCACGGTGACGAGGTGGACGAGCGCGTAGGCGTGCGCGCCGGCGATGAGGAGGAGCGTCGCGTAGCGGATGCCGTAGCCGACGGCGAGGAGCGCGCAGCCGGCCGGGATCCGCCAGCGCCCGCTGTGCGCGTCGGTGCGCACGAGCAGCACGACGGCCCCGAGGAGCACCGCGCTGAAGAGCCCCTCGGTGAGCAGGCAGATGCCGTAGAGCGTGCTCTGCGCGCTCACCGCCCAGACGAGCATGGCCACGCGCGTCGCCGTCGGGGTGAGCCCGAGCGAGCGCCCGGCGACGAGGAGCAGCGGGAGCACCGCGAGGAAGCCGGCCATGGAGAGGAGCAGCGCGGCGTGCTCGAGCGAGAGCCCGAGCTTCGAGAGGAGCGCGATGAGGAGCGGGTACCCCGGCGGGAACGTCGTGAGCGGCGCCGGGACGACACCCCGCGCCCGCTCGGTGTCGAAGTAGACGAGCGAGGTCGCCACCGCGCCGTGATCGCGGAGGTTCTTCGCGACGCTGAGGTACTGGTAGGAGTCGTTGTAGAACTGCATCCCGCCGACCTGCACGACGCGGCCGGCGCAGATCGCGAGGGCGATCGCGGAGCAGACGGCCACCTCGCGCCAGCCGCAGCGCGCAGCCGAGAGCGGGATGCGCTCCGCCGTGGCGCGCGCACCAACGGCCCCGGCGAGGTCGCGTGTCGAGAGCATGGCGTGAACCCCCCGGTCTCACCCTAGGGGTCGCCGTGGCGCGCGTGGAGCACCGCACCACACGTGGGGCTGCCCGGTTCGGGGTCGTGCCGCGAACGGGGCGGTGGCGGCGCGACCTCCGTGGGCAATCGCGGCGCCACCCGCGGAACCGCGCCGCTCGCCACCTCGGCGCGCGCGTCGCCCGGCAGTGTCCTGCCTGCGCCACCGCCCGCTGGCGGTTAGATGCGCGCGTCATGACGACCCTCCAGGACAAGGCCGAAACGCTGCGGCAGCTCCACGCCGGCCCGCGCGCCCTCGTGCTCGCCAACGCCTGGGACGTCGCGAGCGCGCGCGTCGTCGCGGCGGCGGGGTTCCCGGCCGTGGCGACCTCGAGCGCGGGCGTCGCCTACGTCCTCGGCTATCCCGACGGGCAGCGCATCTCGCGCGCCGAGATGCTCGACATGGTGCGCCGGATCGCCGTGGCGGTGCCGGTCCCGGTCACGGCCGACGTCGAGGCGGGGTACGGCGAGACGCGCGAGTCGGCCGCCGAGACGGCGCGCGCCGTGCTCGCCGCCGGAGCGGTCGGCATGAACCTCGAGGACGCTCGCGAGGGCGGCGCACTCCTGCCGCTGGATCTGCAGGTGGCGCGCGTCCAGGCCGCGCGGGCGGCGGCGGAGGCGGTCGGCGTGCGGCTCTTCATCAACGCGCGCACCGACGCCTTCGCCGCGCCGGAGATCGCGCCGCCCGATCGGCTCGCCGAGGCGGTGCGCCGCGCGAACGCCTACCTCGCCGCCGGGGCGGACGGTGCGTTCGTGCCCTTCGTCAGCGACCGCGAGCAGGTCGCGCGCCTCGCGAAGGAGATCGCCGGCCCGCTCAACGTGCTCGGAACGCCTGCGGCGCTGCCGATCTCCGAGCTGGAGCGGCTCGGCGTCCGCCGCGTGAGCGTGGGGTCCGGGATCGCCCGCGCCGCCTACGGTCTCGCGCGCCGCGCCGCGCAGGAGCTGGCCTCGAGCGGCACCTACGGCGCCCTCGGCGCAGGAGCGCTCACGTACGACGAGATGCAACGGCTCCTCGCATGATATACGGCGCGCCGTGGCACCCAGACCGCGGTCCGCCGCCGCCGGCGCGGCAGGCTGCCAGGAGACGCACGTGAACGACGCCGAGAAGCGCAACCTCGTGGCGCAGTGGGCCTTCGACACCCGGCCCGTGCTGCTCCGGTTCCACCTCTGGCTCGAGGACGTGGAGATCGAGCGCTCGCAGGAGGAGCCCGTCTCGAGCTTCGCCTTCACGCCGCGCGGCATCGCGCGCTGCCTCGCGCTCACGTCGGCGGCGACGGCGCTCGGCACGAAGCTGTTCGGCGGGTTCGGCGAGGGCGCGGGAAAGGACAAGAACACCTACAATCAGGTGAAGAAGTCTGCCGATGCGATCAGCGCGTACGTGATGAGCGAGGGGCTCTGGCACCTCACCCGCACGCTCCCCGAGAACCACGCGATCATGGTGTCCCTCGGCGAGGGGCTCATGCCGAAGGCGGGCGAGACGCCGGAGATGGGCGCGAACCCGCTGCTCGGCTTCGGCCGCGTGTACGCGCGCCCCGAGGTGGCGCGCATCGTCGACCGCCGCGTGCGGCGGCTCCTCAACGAGCCCGGCCACACGTTCGAGCAGTTCCACGGGTGGCTGCGCGACCGCGGGATCACGCTCTGGGGCGCGGCGGTGGACACGCTCGAGAACACCTCGCGCTTCGCCGAGGGGAAGCCCACCGGGCCGATGGCGGTCTTCCACGTCTTCGACTCGCCGCTCGTCGTGTCGAAGCCGTACGAGTCGTACATGGGCTGCCTCACGGTGCCGAAGCGCGTCTCGGAGGCGGCGCAGGCGTCGTCGCTCCTCCTCGACTACCGGACGCCGCGCAAGCTCGTCACGGACGCCGTGGAGCAGGCGTACCCCGGCGTGAAGCGCGAGAACATCCACGTGTGGACGCTGCGCGGGAAGAGCCGCGTCGCGCGCCTCGGGAAGCTGTGGGAGGAGTGGAAGGCGCTCGGCGTCCACCTCGTGGAGGACGGCTGGAAGACGCCGGCCGGGATCGAGGTGTTCACCGACTCCGGGACGTACGCGCCGACGTTCCTCGTGGGGAGCTGGAAGGACGCGGCGGGCGCGACGCACGTGTTCCTGTGCGACGGGTACGCCGCGACGGCGGAGGCGATGCAGGCGGCGAGCCTCTCCGAGGTGCTCGACGTGGACGCGACCATGGCGATCTTCTCGCCGACGTTCGACCAGCCCTGCGACGTCGAGGGCCGCGTGATGCGCCTCGACCGGAACGACCCCGAGTTCGCGGCGAAGGTGACGGCGCTCCTCGGCGGGCGCGACGTCGCCGCGGCGAAGGTCGCGAGCTACGCCGAGGCGATCCGGGTGGCGGAGGAGTCGAACATGCCGCTCGGGAAGCGCGTGCTGCGCGCCGACGACTTCCTGCCGGACAAGAACTGGCGCGCGCTCGCGAGCCTCGGGTACATGTGCGACGACCCGTACAGCGGCGCGCCGGGCATCCAGAAGGTGTCGGAGGGCGTCTACAAGGTGACGACGCAGCTCGCGACGCGGAAGGCGTCGAGCCGCATCACGTTCACGTTCCGCTTCATGGACCCGCTCAGCGAGGCGCGCCACGTCTTCAGCCCGCTGCTGGTGCGGTTCCTCTCCGGCGTCGACCACACGAGGCGCGCCGTGAAGATCTCCGACTCGGGCCGCATCCGCAACGAGCTGCAGACGATGCTCTCGCAGGCCCTCGAGTACGACGGCGATCGCCTGAAGGTGCACTTCGACCGCGTCGACGAGAAGGTGATGCCCCGCGAGAAGCAGGCGGCGATCCGCAAGGTGCTCGAGTGGTACAAGCAGGTGCACCCGGTGTGGTTCGAGTGGCTCGAGCTGGCCTGAGCGAAGGACCCTCACGCGCCGGGCGGCGGGAGCAGCGCCGCCGCCTGGTTCGCACGTCCACTCCGCTCCGCGGCGGACGCCTTCGCAGGTATCGTCGGCGACGCCGGACCCCCGCTCCGTGCGCGCGAGGTGTAGCGGTCCATGAGCTGCGCGCCGAACACCTGCCTCGCGGCGAGCGCATTGTGAAGAGCGCAGAGCAGTCGCATGTTACTCACAGTGGACGCGCCTCCGAGCGCGACCGGCACGATGTGATCGAGCTCCACCCGGGTCCGCGAGCCACAGATGCCGCCCGACGAGAGCGACCACTGGCAGCAGCCGCCGTCCCGGATGAACACGGCGCGCCTCACCGCGGCCGGCACGTGGCGCGAGTTC
>JBJMQK010000482.1:0-3194 GCA_045802735.1 Anaeromyxobacteraceae bacterium
GGGAAGACCGAGGTGGCGATGCGCGCCGCGATGCTGGCGGTGCTCTCGAAGAAGCAGGTCGCGGTGCTCGTCCCCACGACCGTGCTCGCCTCGCAGCACGAGCGCACCTTCCGCGAGCGCTTCAAGGGCTACCCGGTGCGCATCGAGGCGGTCTCGCGCATGCGCACGCACGAGGAGGTGCGCGCGGCGCTGAAGGACGTCGCGGCGGGCAAGGTGGACGTCATCATCGGCACGCACCGGCTCCTCGCCGCCGACATCTCGTTCAAGGACCTCGGGCTCCTCATCATCGACGAGGAGCAGCGCTTCGGCGTCGCGCACAAGGAGCGCCTGAAGCGCCTGCGCAAGCTCGTCGACGTGCTGACGCTCACCGCGACCCCGATCCCGCGCACGCTGCACATGAGCCTCGCCGGCGCGCGCGACCTCTCGATCATCGCGACGCCGCCCGAGGATCGGCGCGCCATCCGCACCTTCGTCATGAAGTTCGACCCTCAGGCCGTGCGCGAGGCGGTCGAGAACGAGCTGAAGCGCGGCGGCCAGGTCTACTTCGTCCACAACCGCGTCCGGTCGATCGCGGCGATGGAGAAGTTCCTCACGGAGCTCGTGCCGAAGGCGCGCATCGGCGTCGCGCACGGGCAGATGGGCGAGGGGAAGCTCGAGGAGGTGATGAGCCGCTTCGTCGACCGGGAGCTCGACGTCCTGCTCGCCACGTCGATCATCGAGAGCGGCCTCGACATCCCGGCGGCGAACACGATCATCGTGAACCGCGCCGACCACTTCGGCCTGTCGCAGCTCTACCAGATCAGGGGGCGCGTCGGCCGCAGCCGCGAGCGCGCCTACGCCTACCTGCTCGTGCCGGCGCGCCGGCCGGTGACGAAGGACGCGCAGAAGCGGCTCGAGGCGCTGCAGAAGTTCTCCGAGCTGGGCGCGGGCTTCAAGATCGCGAGCCACGACCTCGAGATCCGCGGCGCGGGCAACCTGCTCGGCAAGGACCAGTCCGGCCAGATCGAGGCGATCGGCTTCGACCTCTACACCCAGCTCCTCGACGACGCCGTGCGGGAGCTGAAGGGCGAGCCGCCGAAGGAGGAGATCGACCCCGACGTGCAGCTGCCGCTCCCCGCCTTCATCCCCGACCCCTACATGCCGGACGTCCACCAGCGGCTCTTCTTCTACAAGCGCTTCGCCCAGGCGAGCAGCGACGAGGAGCTCGACGACATCCGCGCCGAGATCGTGGACCGCTACGGCGATCCCCCGGACGAGGTGGACGCGCTCCAGGCGCTCATGCAGGTGAAGGTGCGCCTGCGCGCGCTGCGCATCCGCGGGCTCGAGGCGGGGCCGGGACGGCTCGTCTTCACGCTCGGGGAGGGCGCCGCCATCGACCCGTTCCAGCTCGCGAAGCGGGTGCAGGCGAGCGCGGGCGCCCTGCGGCTCACGCCCGACATGAAGCTCGTCGCGCACGTCGGCCCGGACGGAAAGGTCGCGCCGCCGCCGCCAAAGAAGGCCGCACCGCCTGCGCGGGCGGTGGGCGCCGCGGCGAAGGCCGCGCGCGCCGAGGCGGTCCAGGCGGCGGTGGCGAAGGCCGTCGCCCACGCGCGCGCTTCGCCGGCCGCCGCCCCGCCGCCCGCCCTCTCTCCCGCGCAGGAGGCAGCCCAGGGGCGCGAGCTGCTCGGCGCCGTCCGCCGCGTGCTCGACGACCTCGCAACGCTGGCAGCCTGAGTGGGAACCCTTCCCGGCGTCGTCGGTTCGCGTTCCTTGATCGGCGGCGCAGGGTGTGGTTTCTCTACCCGGCCACCCGACCCCGAGGGGGACTCGTCCTGGAACAACACGGCCGGTCCGCGGGTTGGGCGGAAGTCCCTCCACGCCCTGTCACAAGGAGCACCATCCACATGCTGCGTAAAACCTCCGTCGTCCTCGCCGTCGCCGCCACGCTCGCGTGCGGCAAGGGAGCGGCGCCCACGAAGAAGGGGCCGGTGGTCGCCCAGGGTGGCGGCGTCGTCATCACCGCCGACGAGCTGAAGGCGCGCCTCGACGAGCAGTCGCCGATGATCCGCGCCCGCTTCACCACCGTGGAGCGGAAGAAGGAGTTCCTCGACAACATGATCCGGTTCGAGCTGCTCGCGGCCGCGGCCGAGAAGAACGGCCTCGGGAACGACCCGGACGTGCAGCTCACGATGAAGAAGGTGATGGTCTCGAAGTACTACCAGAAGTTCTTCCAGGACGCGGAGGCCGCGAAGACGGTCCCCGACGCCGACGTGAAGAAGTACTACGACGAGCACCCCGACGAGTTCCACCGGCCGCTGCGCGTGCACGCCGCGCACATCCTCCTCAAGGCCGACGCCGGCTCGCCCGACCGCGCCAGGAAGGCCGACGCCGCGAAGAAGGTCCTCGCGAAGGTGCAGGCCGACGAGAAGAAGAGCCCGGCGGCGTTCACGGCGATCGCGCGCGAGTCCTCCGAGGACGCGGCCACGAAGGCGACCGGCGGCGACCTCTCCTTCAAGTCGCAGGAGGAGCTCGAGAAGGCGTACGGCAAGGAGTTCGCCGAGGCCGTGCTGAAGCTCAAGGACAACGAGACGGCGAGCACCGTCGTCGAGTCGCCGCAGGGCTTCCACCTCGTCCACCTCTACGGCCGCCAGGTCGAGATGAACCGCGGCTTCGACGAGGCGAAGCCGCAGATCGCCTCGCGCCTCTCGGCGCAGCACCGCACCAAGGACTTCGACGACTACGTGAAGAAGCTGCGCGCCGAGGCGAACATCACGGTGGACGACGCGGCGCTCGAGAAGGTCCCGGTGACCGGCGCGGGCAGCCCGTCGATGGCGATGCCGGTGCCCCCGGCGCACCCCGGCGCAGCGGCGCCGACGCCGGCGGCCGCGTCGAAGTAGCAGCGCGATGCGCCGCGCGCGCCTCCTCGCCGCCGTCGCGGTGGCCGCCACGCTCGGCGGCTGCCGCTGCGGTGAGCCGCCCGCCACGGGCCAGGGGGCGCCGCGGCCCGTCGCCGTCGTGAACGGCGAGCCCATCGCCGCGGAGGCCCTCGCCCGGGAGCTCGCGCACGCGCGCGCCGGCGAGGGCGACGGCGCGCCGGGCGCGCCTGGCGCGATGAAGCGCCGCGTCCTCGACGAGGCCGTCGACCGGGCGCTCCTCCTCCAGGCCGCCCGCGCCCGCGCCATCGCCCCGCCGGACGAGCGCGTCCAGCGGGCGCT
>JBJMQK010000529.1:0-3994 GCA_045802735.1 Anaeromyxobacteraceae bacterium
CGCGGCGGAGCTGTACCTCCTCGAGCACGAGCGCTTCTTCGGCGGCCGCAAGGGCGTGTACGGCGAGTACGGGCGCGACTACGCCGACAACGCGCAGCGCTTCGCCCTGCTCTGCCGCGCCGCGCTGGCGCTCCCGCGGACGCTCGGCTGGGGCCCGGACCTCGTCCACCTCCACGACTGGCAGGCGGCGCTCGGCGCCTTCATGCTGCGCCACGAGCACCTGGACGAGCCGTGGGCGCGACGCGCACCCAGCGTGTACACGATCCACAACCTCGCCTACCAGGGCGTCTTCGAGAAGACGCTCATGCCGGCGGTCGGCCTCCCCTGGGAGGTGTTCCGCTACGAGGCGATGGAGTTCTACGACCAGCTCAACTTCATGAAGGCGGGGCTCGTCTTCGCCGACGCGATCACCACCGTCTCGCCCACCTACGCCCGGGAGATCGTGACGCCCGAGCACGGGCACGCGCTCGACGCGCTCCTCCGGCACCGCCAGGCGGACCTCACCGGCATCCTGAACGGCATCGACGACGCGGAGTGGGACCCTTCGGCGGACCGCCACCTGCACGCGCACTTCGCGGCGGGCGACCTCGCCGGGAAGGAGCGCTGCAAGACGGCGCTCCAGCTCGAGATGGGGCTGCCGGTGCGCAACGACGTGCCGCTCGTGGCGATGGTGGGCCGGCTCGCGGAGCAGAAGGGCATCGACCTCGTCGCGGCGGCGCTGCACGAGATCATGGGGATGGAGCTGCAGGTCGTGCTGCTCGGCAGCGGCCGGCACGACTACGAGGACCTCTTCTCGCGCGCGGCGCGCGAGCGGCCGGACCGCCTCGCCACCCGCATCGGCTTCGACGAGGGCCTCGCCCACCGCATCGAGGCCGGCGCCGACCACTTCCACAAGCCGAGCCGCATCGAGCCCAGCGGCCACAACCAGATGTACTCGCTGCGGTACGGCACGGTCCCGGTGGTCCGCGCGGTGGGCGGCCTGGTCGACACGGTCGAGGACTTCGACGGGTTCCGGAGCGGGACCGGCTTCCGCTTCCGCGACTACCACCCGGCCGCGATGCTCACCGCGCTCCGGCGCGCGCTCGACGTGTTCCGCGACGCGCGCGCCTGGCGCGGCCTCGTCGATCGCGGGATGGCGCAGGACTTCTCCTGGCGCCGCAGCGCGGCGACGTACGAGGCGCTGTTCGAGCGCCTGATCGCTCGCCAGCGCGCGCACGGTTAGAGCGTTGCGGGGCGCGGCGGGGCGACCTTAGGTTCACGCGTGCCCAACCGTGGAAGAGGCTTTCGGCCGCCCATCGACCTCGACGATTCACCGGACGCCCCGGAGCCGACGGCGCGCCCGCGGGAGCGCCCCGAATACCAGGAGGAGGACGGGGATCGCCTCGTCCCGCTCGAGAACGTGGGCGGCGCCGCGCCGACCTACCTCGGCGGCGACTCGGGGGGGGACCTGCCCGGCCCGGAGGACGACCTCTCGAACCTGGTCGAGCCCGAGCCGCCGGAGTCGCCCGAGGTCGGCGCCGTGCACGTGCGCCACGGCGAGGGGCCGAAGTCGCCCCGGCGCTAGCGCTGCTCAGCGGACGGGACGCCCGGTCACTCGAGGCCTCTCGCCCGCAGGTCGTCGTCCGTCTCGCCGTGCAGGTGCCCGAGCTCGTGGAGCAGGGTGACACGTACCTGCTCCGACAGCTCGTCGCGGTTCCTGGCGAAGCGCGCCAGGTTCTGGCGGTAGACGACGATGCTGCGGCAGCGGGGCCCGTCCTCGGGGAGGCAGGCCTCGCCCTCGGGCGGGCCGCGGTAGAGCCCGAGGATCGACGGCGACAGCGGCGGGTCCACGGCGACGAGGTCGTCGAGCGCGGGCACGTCCTCCACCTCCACCGGCACCGACGCGAGCGCCTTCCTCTCCGGGTCCGGCAGCGCGGCGAGGGCGCGCCGCACCTCGCCCTCGAAGTCGGAGCGATCCATCTCGACCGGGGCCGGGAACTCGCCCGGCGCGAGCTCGCGGGCGCGCCGCTCCAGACCCGCGGCGCGCGGGCCGTCGCCGGTGCGCTCGGCGACGAGCGCGAGCTCGTGCATCGCCCACGCGTCCTTCGGCGCGTGCGCGAGGACCGCCTCGAGCGCCGCGCGCGCGTCCGCGAAGCGGCAGAGCTCGTAGAGCGCGACGCCCCGCTCGTACAGGGCGTCGACGTCGCCCGCGCGCTGGCCCAGCGCCGCGTCGGCGTGGCCGAGCGCGTCCTCCGGCATGCCGAGGTCGTTCTCCGCCGTCGCGGAGAGGACGAGCGCGGTCGCCGCGAGGTCGCGGTCCGCCGCGCGCAGGGCGGAGCTCGCGCCGCGCAGCGCGTACTCGAGCCCGAGCTCGAGGCTCTGACGATCGCCGCCCAGGCGCGTCACGTAGAGGTCGGCCGCGCCGACGAGCGCCTCCGCGTCGTCGGGGTCGGCGGCGAGCGCGCGCGCCCAGGCGAGCCGTGCGTCGGCCGTGCGGTCGAGCGCGGTGAGCGCGTCGGCGCGGGCGAGGAGGGCGGCGCGCAGGCGAGGGGCGGCGCGCAGCGCCTCGTCGGCGCAGGCGAGCGCGCGGGCCGGGTCGCCGCGGTCGAGCTCGGTCCCGGCGCGGTCCGCCAGGGCGGCGGGGGTGGCGCTCGCGCGCGGCAGGCACGGCGCGGGGCGGGGCCGCACCGCCGCGAGGACGCTCGGCGTCGCGGGCGGGGCGCTCGCCTGCGGTGGCCGCGCGGCCTGGGGCGGCGAGGCGTGCGAGCGGTTGCACGCCGCGACGGCGAGGAGGAGCGTGGAGAGCGCGAGGGCGGACGACCGGCCGATCACCGCCGCCAAGTCTCTCACAAGGCAGGAGCACGGCCAACGGCCGAGCAAGCGGCGGCGGTGCGTTCCAGCTGGTACCCGAGCGTCGGCGCCCGCCGCTTGCGATGATCCGGCGCCTGCGGCGCCTCACTCCGGGGGGAGAAACTCTCCCCCGAGAACCCCCATCGCGCGCGTCACTTCACCTGAGGGGCGCCGTCACCCGCGGGCGCTATCCCCCCGCGATCCGCCAGCGCACGAAGACGTGATCGCGTGACACGTCCACGCGGACCGGGCGCGTCGCGATCCACACCGCGGCCCGGCCCACCGCTGACGACTCGACGTGGAGCGTGCTCACGACCGCAGAGACCCAGTCGTCGGGCTGGTAGGCAGGGAAGAGCGGCGAGTGGCGCGCGCCCGGTGCGTCGATGAAGGCGGCGGCGCCGGGCGCGTTCCAGGGCAAGGCGTCGACGAGGTCGGACCGCAGCATGGTCGCGGCGACGGCCCGCGCCTCCTCTCGCACCGAGATCCCCATCGGCTCCGTCGGCGAGCCGAAGCTGCCGATGCGGAGCGCGAAGAAGAGCGAGAGGAGCGGAAACATTCGTATTCCTACGAGTGAAGGTAGGTCTCGCCGAGGGCGCGGGCAAGGCAAGCGCGGGCCCGCTCGCCCGGCCGGCGACCGATGGCGGTGCTCAGTTGAGGTGACGCTCGCGATGGGGGGTCTCGGGGGGAGAGTTTCTCCCCCCGGACCGAGGCGCCGCAGGCGCCGGATCTCCTCACAGCGGCGGACGGTGACGCTCGGCGATCCCCTGCACTGAGCGCCGCTGTGAGCCGCGTCCCGCGAAGGCCGGCCCGCGCGGGGCTTTGACGCACTATCCTCGCCGCCATGGTCCGATGCGTCATCGCCCTCGTCCTCGCCGCCGCAAGCTGCGCTCACCGGGTAGACCGCGGAACGCCCGCCGCGGGCACACTCGACCTCGCGCTCCCACAGGAGCGGCACCTCAGGAACGTCCGCCAGCTCACCTTCGGCGGCGAGAACGCCGAGGCTTACTTCAGCTTCGACGGGAAGGAGCTGATCCTCCAGTCCACGCGCGACGGCCGTGAATGCGACCAGGAGTACGTGATGGGCGCGGATGGGTCGGCGCCGCGGATGGTCTCCACCGGCGCGGGGCGGGTCACCTGCGGCTACTTCTTCCCCGACGGCTCGCGG
>JBJMQK010000577.1:0-8555 GCA_045802735.1 Anaeromyxobacteraceae bacterium
GCCGAGCACCACCCCGGTGGCCGCGGCCGCCGCCCACCATTTGCCGCCCGGGAGCGCCGAGACGAAGGTTCCGGAGAGGATCAGGAACTCGCCCACGAAGCCGTTCGTGCCCGGGAGGCCGATCGACGAGAGCGTCACGATCACGAACGCGGTGGCGATCACCGGCACCTGCTTCGCGAGGCCGCCGTACTCCGAGATGAGCCGGGTGTGCCGCCGCTCGTAGAGGATGCCGACGAGGAGGAAGAGGGCGCCGGTGGAGACGCCGTGGTTCAGCATCTGGTAGACGCCGCCGGTGAGCCCCTCCGCCGAGAGCGCCATGAGCCCCAGCATCACGAAGCCGAGGTGCGACACGGACGAGTAGGCGACGAGCCGCTTCATGTCGGTCTGCACGAGCGACATGAGCGCGCCGTACACGATCCCGACGGTGGCGAGCGCGGCGATGAGGGTCCGGTAATGGAGGGCCGCCTCCGGGAAGAGGGGCATCGCGTACCGGAAGAACCCGAACGTCCCCATCTTCAGGAGGACGCCCGCGAGGATGACGGACCCGGCGGTGGGCGCCTCGGTGTGCGCGTCCGGCAGCCAGGTGTGGAGCGGGAACATCGGGACCTTCACCGCGAACGCGAGCGCGAACGCGAGGAAGAGCCAGCGCGCCGCGGACGGCGTGACATCGAGCGCCTGCCGCACCTGCACGTAGTCGAACGAGCCGCCCGCGTGCGTCGACAGGTAGATGATGCCGACGAGCATGAGCACGCTCGCCACGAAGGTGTAGATGAAGAACTTCACCGTCGCGTAGAGCCGGTTCTCCGAGCCCCAGATGCCGATGAGCAGGTACATCGGCACGAGCAGCGACTCCCAGAACACGTAGAAGAGGACGAGGTCGAGCGCGGAGAAGGTGCCGATCATCGCCGTCTCGAGGACGAGCAGCGAGATCATGAACTCCTTCACGCGGTCCTGGACGGCGTTCCACGCGGACAGGATGACGAGCGGCGTGAGCGCCGTCGTCAGCATGACGAGCAGGAGCGCCACCCCGTCGAGGCCGATGTGGTAGCCGATGCCGAGCGTGGGGATCCAGCTCGCCTTCACCTCGAACTGGAACTCCGGCGCGGACCCGGCGCCGGCGAAGCCGAACCACAGCCCGAGCGAGGCGCAGAAGGTGGCGAGGCTCACGACGAGCGCGAGCACGCGGTGCTGGCCCGCCTCGCCGCGCGGGAAGAAGGCGGAGAGGATGGCGCCGGCGAGCGGCAGGAAGATGACGACGCTGAGCAGGTTCACGGTCAGCGGCCCCCCATGCCGAGGACGGTCCACAGGATGACGGCCGCGGCGACGGCCATGACCGCGGCGTAGCGCTGGACGTCGCCGTTCTGCACGCCGCGGAAGGTGCGCCCGAGGAAGGCGGCGGTGCGCGCCGCACCGTTCACGAGCAGGCCGTCAATGAGGAACGAGTCGATGACGCGCCAGCCCCAGTAGGCGGCGCCGCGCACGAGCCGGATGACCGACCAGTCGTACAGCTCGTCGACGCGGAACTTGTCGACCGTGAAGCGGTAGAGCCCGGGCGCGCGCTGCGTGAACCGCTCCGGCGCGCCGCGCCAGGCGCCGACGTACATGAGCCAGGCGGCGCCGGCGCAGAGCACCGCGACGCCCCAGGCGACGACGAAGGGCCAGAGCGCCACGTGCTCCTCGATGCCGAGGAGCTCGGTCGCCTGCGCGAACACCGGGTGCATGAACTCGCCGAAGACCTCGCCCCAGTGGCCGAAGACCTCGAAGCGCGGCAGGCCGAGGACGAGCGCGACGACGGAGAGCGCCGCGAGCACCCACAGCGGCAGGGTCATCGCCGGCGCCGACTCGTGCGCGTGCTCGGCGGCCGCGGTGCGCGGCTTGCCGGCGAACGTGAGCGCGAAGCAGCGCGTCATGTAGAAGGCGGTGCCGGCGGCGGCGAGCGTGCCGAGGACGTAGGCGATCGTGCCGACCGCGGGGAACCACGCGTTGTGGCTGAACAGGGCGCCCGCGAGGATCGCGTCCTTCGAGAAGAAGCCGGAGAGCGGCAGCACGCCGGTGATGGCGATCGTCGCGATGAGGAAGGTCCAGGCGGTGTGCGGCATCTTCCGCCAGAGCCCGCCCATGTTGCGGATGTCCGTGTCCTCGTGCATGCCGTGCATGACGGAGCCGGCGCCGAGGAAGAGGCAGGCCTTGAAGAACGCGTGCGTGACGAGGTGCATGACGCCCGCGAAGAAGACGCCCGTGCCCACGCCGATGAACATGAAGCCGAGCTGGCTCACCGTCGAGTAGGCGAGGACCTTCTTGATGTCGTTCTGCGCGAAGGCGATCGCGGCCGCGACGACCGCGGTGAGCGCGCCGACGAGCGTCACGATCGCCATGGTGGCGGGCGTGAGCGCGAAGATGAAGCTCGTGCGCGCGACGAGGTAGACGCCCGCGGTGACCATCGTCGCGGCGTGGATGAGGGCCGACACCGGCGTGGGGCCGGCCATCGCGTCGGGCAGCCACACGTAGAGCGGGATCTGCGCGCTCTTGCCGGTGCAGCCGAGGAAGAGACACATCGTCGCGAAGGTGAGCGCGTAGCCGAGGGTCTTGCCGGCGAACGCGCCGCTCGCGAGCACCGTGTCGGTCGAGGCGCCGCGCAGCGCGCCGGCGATCGAGCCGTACTCGGCCGTGCCGAAGATCGACAGCAGCGTGAAGACGCCGAGGAGGAAGCCGAAGTCGCCGATGCGGTTCGCGACGAAGGCCTTCCGGCCGCAGAACGCCTTCTGCGGATCGGTGTACCAGAACCCGATGAGCAGGTAGCTGCAGAGGCCGACGCCCTCCCAGCCGACGAAGGTGAGGACGAGGCTGTCGCCGAGGACGAGCGTCATCATCGCGGCGACGAACAGGTTCAGGTACGTGAAGAAGCGGGCATACCCGAAGTCGTCCTCGTGCGACATGTACGAGGAGGCGTAGACGTGGATGAGCGAGCCGACGCCGGTGACGATGAGCGCGAGCGTGCCCGAGAGGCGATCGACGAGGAGGCCCCAGGCGATGTTGACGAGCGGCCGCCCGTCGGGCCCGGTCACCCGGAACCAGGTGTCGCCGCGGAAGTGGAGCACCCGCTCCTGCAGCGTCCAGGAGAAGGCCATCACCGAGAGCGCGAACGCGCCGACCATCACGCCGATGGCGATGAGGGCCACGTTCGCGCGTCCGAGCCTTCGCCCGACGAGGCCGTTCACGACGGCGCCGAGGAGCGGCAGGACGATGATGAGCCACAGGTAAGACTGCGCTGCAGCCGGATCACCCATGGATGGGAGCATAAAGTGGGTCCGAGGATTACCTTGCCGCGCGGTGGGAGGCAACTGCGTTGTTACGATCCGACGAAGCCCGCAAGATCCCGAAGGCAGACCGCTTGCTCGCCGCCGCCGAGGGCGCGGGCTTCGTGGCGCGCCTCGGCCACGCGGCGGTGATGGAGCAGGTGCGGGCGGCGCTCGAGGAGGTGCGCGGGCGCGTGCTGCGGGGGGACCCCTGCCCGGCGGCCGCGGAGGTCGAGGCGGCGCTCCTGGCGCGGCTGGCGGAGGAGGCGCGGGGCTCGTTGCGGCGGGTCGTGAACGCGACGGGCGTCGTCGTCCACACGAACCTCGGCCGGGCGCCGCTCTCCGAGGCCGCCCTCGCGGCAATGCGCGAGGTGGGCGCGGGGTACTCGAATCTCGAGTACGACCTCGGGGAGGGGGAGCGCGGCGACCGCTACGGGCACGCCGCGGCGGCGCTGTGCCGGCTCACAGGGGCCGAGGCGGCGGTGGTGGTGAACAACAACGCGGCCAGCGTGCTCGTGGCGCTGGCAGCGCTGTGCGAGGGGCCTCCCCCATCCGTTCGCCCTGAGCGTAGCGCCGCAGGCGCGGAGTCGAAGGGCGGCCGCCCCGAGGTGATCATTTCACGGGGACAGCTGGTCGAGATCGGCGGCGGGTTCCGCATCCCCGACGTGCTCCGCCGCTCCGGCGCCGCGCTCGTCGAGGTGGGGACCACGAACCGCACCTACGCCAGGGACTACGAGGCCGCGCTCACCGAGCGCACGCGGATGCTCCTCACCGTCCACCGCTCGAACTTCCACCAGAGCGGCTTCGTCCACGACGCCGCGCTGGAGGAGCTGGTCGCGATCGGGCGCCGCGCCGGCGTGTGGGTGGTGGACGACCTCGGCTCGGGGACGCTCCTCGAGACCGCGCGCCACGGCCTCGGCGTCGAGCCGACGGTGCAGGAGCGCGTGCGATCCGGTGCGGACCTCGTGTGCTTCTCCGGGGACAAGCTCCTCGGCGGCCCGCAGGCGGGGATCCTCGTGGGGCGGCGCGAGGCGGTCGAGACGGTGAAGCGCCATCCCCTCATGCGCGCGCTGCGCGTGGACAAGGTCACGCTCGCCGGCCTCGCAGCGACGCTCGCGCACTACGAGCGCGGCGAGGCGTTGCGGACGGTTCCGGTGTGGCAGGCGATCGCACAGCCGCTCGCGGCCCTCGAGGAGCGGGCACGCGCGTGGCTGTGGGCGCTGGGTGAGGCAGGGCGCGCCGCGTCGGTGCGGGAGAGCGTCTCGGCGGTTGGGGGAGGCTCCTTGCCGGGCGTGACCCTCCCCACGCGTGTCCTCGCGCTGCCGACCGACGCCCCCGACGCGCTCGCGGCGCGGCTCCGCCGCGGCGACCCTGCGGTCGTGGCGCGCATCGAGGAAGGGGCGGTGGTGCTCGATCCACGGACGGTACGCCCCGGCGAGGACGAGGCGGTCGTCGCGGCTGTCCGAGCCGCCCTTCACGACGCGGAATAGAATGCAGGGATGATCGCGACCCTCCTCCTGGCGGCGAGCGTCGCCGCGGTGCCGTCGACGAGCAAGCTCGGGGTGCGGGTGGTGGGCGACGACGCGACGGCGCGCGCGCTGCTCGCGGCTTCGCCTTGCCCGCAGGTCGCGGTCTTCCCGGTGCCGTCGAACGGATTCGCCGGAGCGCAGATCCGGGATTACCTGACGAACTGCCCACGGGGAATCGCGATCGCACGCGTCGGCACCGATGCGGACACCGCCGCAGACGGCTTGCAATTGCTCGAGACCTGGCTGTCCCTCGTCCCCGCGGAGGCGGGATGGGTCGAAGCGCCCGCGGCGCCGGGAACGGCGGATCAGGTGACCGCGTTCAGGACGGCGTTCGCAAACGCCGTACAGGCGAGGAGCAAGATCCCGGTGCTCCCCGCCACGTCCACGTCGTGCCCTGCTGTCACGGGGACGTTCTGGTGGAGCTGGCGCGCGCGCTCGCCCATGACGCAGGGCACGGACGAGCTCGCGACGACGCTCGGCTACCGCACCGTCCTGGCGGGCTGTCCGGGTCTCAGCAGCGTGCCCCTGGTCCTGACCGACATCGCCCCCGCCGGTCGCGCCTGGCAGGCCTCCGATGACGCCTGGCTCCGCTGGTTCGACGCGCGGCTCGCCGAGGACGCCGACGCCCAAGGCGCCGCACTCGCGTCGGCCGGCGACGGGACCCTCAATGCGGTTGCCGACGCGCTGCTCGCCCAGCTCGCGAACCCTGCGTTCCCTGACGGAGGCACCGATGGCGGCGCCGACGGAGGCACCGACGCGGGCGGCGGCGGTGTCGTCACGCCCCACCCCGGCACCGACGGCGAGCTCGTCCCGGTGAAGACGAAGGGCTGCTCGTCGGGAGCGAGCGGCGGCGCGATCCTCGGGGTCTTTCCGATCCTCTTCGCGCTGCGCTGGTGGCGGCGCGAGCGGCGCACGCAGCGCTGACCCGTTTCACCCGGTCGAAGTGCAACGCCTACGGCGCTGCCGCCGAGATCGCCGGCTATTCACCCGCGACCGGGTTCACGATCCGGAGCCCGTCGAAGCGGCTGAAGTCGCGGTCGCTCGTGGCAAGGACGGCGCCCTGCTCGATCGCGAGCGCAGCCAGGTGCGCATCCATCACGAGCGGACCCCGCGCCTGAGCGGAAGCGAGGAGAGCGGAGAGGATCTCCCAGTGCCTGTCGCCTGGATCGAGCCGGACGACGCACGGCTGCGCGAGCCACGAGGACACGATCTGCACCGCCTCGGCCGTGCCGAGTGGCGTCCTCAGGACGCGAGCGTTCGTCGCGATGCGCAGGAAAGCGAGGAGCGTGACCCAGGCGAGCCCAACGGCGTCCGAGCCGGACAGGAGCCCCTCGAGCCAGGAACGCGCCCTCGCGTGAAAGGGCGAGGACGTATCGTAAGCGTAGAGGAGCAGGTTCGCGTCGACGACGATCATCGGTGCAGCGGCCCCTCGATCTGCTCGAGGAGATCGCTCACGTTGTCGTAGGAGAGCCCCGCCCGCAGCCCCATGTCACGGGGCTCGACCTTGAACGGCCGCCGGCGCTCGCGTGTGCGCTGCGCGTGCAAGGCAAACCGGAGGAGATCGTTCACCACCTCCTTGAAGGATCGCCCCGATCGGCGAGCCTCCCGATCCAGCTTCGCGGCGACGTCGTCGTCGAGCGTCAGCGTCGTCCTCACATCGTGATGCTAGCGCCGAGGCATCATGATGTCAACGCGAGCGAGCGGCGCCCCTCCGCGCGCGTCAAGGACTGAACCTGTACCCGAACCCGCGCACCGTCTCGAGGTGCTTCGGATGGTCGGCGTCGTCGCCGATGTGGCTCCGCAGCCGAGCGACGAAGTTGTCCACGGTGCGCGCCGTCCCGGCGTAGTGCGCGCCCCATACCGCCTGCATGAGCTGCTCGCGGCTGTAGACGCGGCCGGGGTGCTGGACGAAGAAGGCGAGGAGGTCGAACTCGCGCGCGGTGAGCGTGACCGGCGCGCCGCGCACGACGAGCCGCCGGGCCGCGAGGTCCACCTCCGCTTCGCCGAACCTCTTCGTCGCGCGGCGCGCCCCGGTCTCGCCGCGAGCGCGCGGGCGGCGCAGCGCCGCGGCGATGCGGGCGAGGAGCTCGGGGAGCGAGAACGGCTTCACCACGTAGTCGTCGGCCCCGACGTCGAGGCCCGCGATCTTGTCGCTCTCGCCGCCCTTCGCGGAGATGACGACGATCGGGAGGTCGGGGTCCGTCGCGCGCAGCGCCTGGATGAGCTGGAGGCCGCCCATCTTCGGCAGCATCACGTCGACGAGCAGCAGGTCCGGCAGCTCGCTCTGCGCCATCGCGAGGCCGGCCTCGCCGTCCATCGCGGAGCGCACGGTGTATCCCTCCATCCCGAGGTTGAGCTGCAGGCCGCGGAGGATGGAGGGGTCGTCCTCGACGACGAGGATCTTCTCACGCGCCATGCACCTGCTCCCTGGGCTCCGCCGGCAGCGCGATCGTGAACGCCGCGCCCTCGCCCGGCTGCGACGCGACGCTGACGCGGCCGCCGTGCGCCTGGACGATGTGCTTCACCATCGCGAGCCCGAGGCCGGAGCCCTCGATGGTGCGGTCGAGCGGGTCCTTCGCCCGGTAGAACTTGTCGAAGATGCGCTTCTGATCCGGCGCCGTGATCCCGGGTCCGTTATCCGCGACGGTCACGAGGACGGTGGGTCCGTCCGCGCGCGCCGACACCTCGATGCGCTTCTCGGGGCCCGTGTACTTGTGCGCGTTCTGGAGGAGGTTCACGAGCGCGTCCACGAGCGCGTCCTTGTCGCCGCGGACGCGCGGCAGGTCCGCCGGGACGCTGCGCTTCACCTCCGCGGGCTGCAGGATGAGCTGCGGCTCGAACGCGCCGAGCGCGGCGTCCACGACTGAGGACACGTCGGCCGGCTCCATCGCGTAGCGTCGCTTGCCGGACTCCATGCGCGCCCAGTCGAGGAGCCGGCTGATGAGCTGGGACAGCCGCGCCGTCTCGAGCGCGATGATCGACAGCGCCTCCGCCTGCCGCGCCGGATCCGGCAGCCGCCCCATCTGCAAGGTCTCGACGAACATGCGGATGCTGGTGAGCGGCGTGCGGAGATCGTGCGAGACCTTGTTCACGAAGTCCGTCTGGAGCCGGGCGAGCCGCGCCTCGCGGTAGATGACGGCCACCGCAGCGGTGCTGCCGATGATGGTCGTGACGACGAGCGCGAGGATCAGCGCGCCGAAGACGTAGTCGTGCGCCGCCGAGCCGAAGACGAGGATGAGGATCCCCACCGTGAGCATCAGCGCCGACGGCACGAACACGAAGGCGATGATGAGCGGGAGGACGCGGCGGAGCTTCACCCGGCGATCTTAGCGGGGGGGCCAGCGCGACGCCTGCGCCGCGGGCAAAAGCGAAGGGGGACCGGTACGCGGCCCCCCTCCGGACTTCACATTGCGGTGAGCGGTTGCGTCAATCGCACTGCGGCGGGCAGATCTTCCCGTCGATGTGGAGCTTCGGATCGACGCTCGTCGGCGTGTACTTCGAGGGGTGGCAGGCGAGCGTCGGGAAGTTCGGGTTCCCGTTGCACCCCGGGACACCCCCGAGGTTCACGTGCCTCGGCTCGGGCGGCGGCAGGTCGTGGCACGACCCGCACGTCGCTGCGTCGGAACCGCCGTTCCAGGTCGGGCTGGGCGGCGGCAGCGTCGCCTTGCTCGACGGGAAGTTGCCGTGGCAGTAGACGTTCGAGCAGGTCTGCGTCGCGGCGTCGTACCTG